>DQOE01000275.1 GCA_015658765.1 Verrucomicrobiota bacterium
TCCTCGGCTGAAGGCACCTTGATGATGTCACTGGTGACGATCTTCCTCGGGTCAGTCTTGGCCGGGTCGATGGTTGCGGGAGTCGGGGCCTTGGCGGCTTCCTTTCCCTTGATGGAGAGCAGGTCTATGTTGAAGATGAGTGTGGCGTTCGGCCCGATTTTTGCGCCGCTGCCGGTTGTGCCATAGGCCAGGCCTGACGGGATAAAGAAGCGAGTGGAGCCACCGATTTTCATCAACTGCAACCCCTCTGTCCAGCCCTTGATGACCCCGTTGAGCGGGAAACTGATGCCTTTGCCGCTGTCGAACTCGGTTCCGTCGATCAGCGTGCCCTTGTAGTTCACTGTGACTGAGTCCGTCGCGCCGGGGGAGGGACCGGTGCCTTCCTTGGTGACTTGATATTGCAAACCACTGTCCGTGGTCTTCACGCCTTCCTTGTCCTTGTTGGCAGCAAGAAAGGATTCGCCGGCTTCGTTGTTTTTTTGAGCGACACCATCTTGGCTGGAGGTCTCGTCAGTAGAGGTGGTGTCACCGCTTTCCTCCTCCTTTTTTTCCTCCATCATCTCGGCGCGGGTTTTGTAGATGGCGTCGAAGGTGTAGCTGGAGACCTTGAATGTCCAACCTTCGAGCTTGGCCAGCTTGGCCAAGTTGTCGACGAATGTTTTGTCGCGCTCTTCCCGCAGCTTGGCTTGGCTTTCGGCGTGGGCCTTGTCGCGGTCGGTGATGAGCTTGGCCAAGGCGGCATTGTGCTCCTTGTCGAGGCGTTCCGCGTCTTCCGGCTTTTCGTCCTTGGCCTGTGCGCGCGGGTTAGTCTCGTCCGGTTGGGGTGTTCTCGCTGCGGTTTCGTCCGCTTGGCCAAGGCGCGTGCCGCTGGCGGCGAGGCTCATGTGGTGCTCATCATCCTTCTTGGCCATCTTGACGACGTACTGGTAGCCCTCGAACGTGTCGATGGTCGCCGTGACGGCCTTGTCCATTCCGGTCTCCTCCGGCTTGGCTGACTTGCTGGCAATGTCGTCGAAGCTTGGGTAACCAAGCACGCGCCCGGCGGTGTTGCCCTTGGATGAGTCGAGTTTTTCCTCCGGCTTGGCGTTGGCCAAGGCCATGTCATCGCTTTCCTTGATGCGGGTCAGCGTCCATGAGTCTGCCTCGTTGGGCTGGGTGATGGTGATCGACTTGATTTTTTCGACCTTGAAAAAGTCGTCCTTGGCCAGCCAGTCGGCGGGGTCGGCGCTGACGTCGTTGAGCGCGCTGGAGTAGTCAATGGCGACGACGGTCACTTTGCCGTTGGCCAGGACGTAGCGTTGATTGTCGGATGAGCCGAACGGCGAACCGGCGTTGGCTCCAGAATTGGCACTACCTTTTTTGCCGAGCAAAAGGCTTTTCAGCACCTGGCCTTGCGCGTCCTTGAACTCGACGCGTGTGCCGGTCTTTTCGTCGCTATCGGCGGGGTCGAGCAACTCGAACCGGTCGTGCTGTTTTTTGCTGGCACGAATTTGCCGCAACGACTTGAGGCTGACGGCGCTGGTGACGAGTTTTTGAATGTCGTCGAACTTGGCCGCGAAGCCGTCCCGCTCAGTGACGGTCCATTTTTCGTCTTTTTGGGCCAATGTAAGAGTGCCGTCGTTGTCCGTGATGGCGATCGTGGCGATCTTTGCCGGGTCGAGGTCGGTGACGAGTGTTTTGCCAATTCCGGCCTTGTCACTCGCGTCGCCGCCCAGCGTTTTGTCGGAGGTGAAGTAGGCGATGCCGCCCAGTAATCCCAGGGCGAGAACGGCGATGAGGAGTTGTTTTCCTTTCATGGGTGTTAGACTGCTGCGGTTTTCTTGCGTTTGCGGATGAAAAATCCGATGCCGAAGAGGATGACCAACGCGGGCATCAGCCCGATGTTGGCCAGCTTTATCTTCAGTTGAATCAAGTCGATCTCGGCGCGGAGTTCCTTCCGGATTTCGCGAATTTGTTTCCGCTTTTCAAGCTCCTTGGCCTGAATGGCCTTGAGTGCCTCGGGGTCAATCCGAAGCGTGAACTGGTTGTTGCCTTCGCCGGTGCTTTCCAGCTTGGTTTTTTCCTGAAGGATCGCCTGCTGCTCTTCTTCAAGTTTTTTGAGTCTTCCCTCAAATTTAGTCTGCGCCTCCTTTTCAAGATTCACGATCGTGGTGAACGGACGGTTTTGGTTTCGACTGCGGATGTTGATCAATGTGTCGTCGCCAAAGTGATCGACGAGATTTTGCACGAACGTGATGTTCTCGCTGATGCGGAAGCGTTGCTGCAGGATGAAATGGTCATCGACGAGAATGTCCGTATCGCCGATGAGGCAGACGTAGTTGTCTTCCTTGGACTCGGTCAGGTGTTCAGTGGAAGCGGGCTTGGTTGCGTCGGGTTTCGACGAACCGGCATCCTCGGTGGCCGGTTTGCCACTGGGAAAGGCGGTCGTGAATTTGCCGCCAAGTTTCAATGCCAGTGTGTGTTTTTTGGTGCTGACGGGTTTGCCGTCTTCGCTGCCGGTCAGGAACGAGTCCATGATCTTGTCTCCGTTAAACTGCGAGGACATGCCATCGACCAGCTTGGCTTGCTCGGAGCTGGTGATCAACTCGGTGACCTTCAAGCCGGTGGCCACATTGCTGGTATCGAAACTGCCCGCATACGGGAGTCGAAGCGTGCCGAGATCGCGGGTGACGATTTCATCCAGGTTTAGCGCATTGCGGTTCAATGCGAGGTAGGCCGGCTGCATGCGTCCCTGGGCAATTGGGTCGCGTGGGTTCAGTCGGTAATTGAAGTCGGCGACGACTTGGGTGTTGTCAAACGGAACGCCCCACTTGGCGAACAGGCGGTTCAGGTTGGAGCCGCCGCCCAGCCCGGGGATGCGCATTTGCGGGTTTTGCCGGCCGGAATCGTCGCGCTGGGCGAGGGGATCGACAAAGGCGATCAACTTGCCGCCGCGCAGGACGAACTGGTCGATGGCGTACTCGGTGGCTTCCGAGACGTTTTTTGGGTGAATGACTAGCAGGACATTCACCGTCGCGGGGATTTCCGTGGCGGCCGGGTCGATCTGCTCCACAGTGAAATCGCGCTGCAACTGTTGGAGGAAATACCACGGTGGCTGTTGCTGGCCGCGGTTGAGCATGGCCATCGGGTTGGAGGGATCCGGGCCGCCCCAGACGTTGAGGCTGCTCATCACGCCGACGATATCCGGCTTCTCCTTCAACTTGAGGACGTTCTTGATAGCGCGGGAGATGTCGTACTCGAGGTTGGTCGCGCGGGACGGGTCGAGCACCGGGATGACCTCCGTGATGTCGAGGTAGCTGATGGCCATGCCGATATAAAAGGCGTTGTTCAGCAGCCGGATACCGTCATTGACTGCCAACTCTTCTGCATCTGTGTCGCGTCGGGGGTTGACCTTTGTCAACTCAAGGTTGCCGCCGGCGTAGGCCTTGTATTGGTCGAGCAGATCCGACACTCGAGTGCCGTGCTCGTTCACCATGACCGGCACACCTTTCTCGCCGCGCGTGAGGTAAAAGCGGATCTCAAGCGAGCTGGATTCGTCGTCGCCCTCGCGCTCCTTGGCCAAGCCGTCGAGCAGTTCCTTCGAGCCCTTGGACAGGGTGAACAGGTTGCCCTCGGTCAGGTCGGCTTTCATCTTGAACTGGGCGGAGATGATGTTGAAGGCGATCACGCACAGCAGAATCA
>DQOE01000160.1 GCA_015658765.1 Verrucomicrobiota bacterium
CCGGGCGGCGCGGGTGACAACCGCTTCGGCCCAAGCGCAGAAAACAACCCGCGCTTGGCCAAGCTGTGGGGTTCGTTCCGCGCCTTCGACGAGAGCCGTGAGCGCAGCGGGCGGGCGTTCCTGTTCACGACACCCTACTTTGCGCTGCGCCTGGCCGTCTCGTTCCTGCTGGAGTTGACCGGGCTGTCGCTGGTTTGGACCATTCGGGTCTTGGGCGCCGCCGCCCTGTTCGGCTACCAGGTTTTGCTCAAGATCGGCGCGCAGTTTGGGAGGCTGTTTGCAAAGCTTGGCGGCAGGAAAACCGCCGACAGTGCGGACGCCGATTCGGGGATTTATTCGAGGCTCATTCGCTGGGCGTTGGCCAGTCCGGGTATGATGGTTGCGTTGATCGTCGGCTGTTTCGCGCTCACTTGGTGGGTCGGCAAACAGCTCGAGACCGAGTTGCTGCCGGAGGTGCATCAGAGCGAGTTTACTTTTGAGGCTGCCCTGCCGGTCGGCACGCCGCTGGACCAAACGATCGCCATTCTCGACGGCGTCGAAAAAAGTATTTTGAAAAATAAAGAGGCGTTCGGCATCGATACACTGCTGGTGATGTACGGCTTCGATACGACCAACATGAAACGCTCGGACGAGGGCGAGCACTCGGCGCGGTTCAAGGTGCTGCTCAAGCCAAGCAGCAAACCGAGGGAGGCCGAGGAGCGGGTCATCGGCAAGTTGCGCGCGATGTTCGGCGAGGTGCCGGACGTGACCACACGCGTGACGCGGCCGGTGTTGTTCAGCTCGAAGAAGCCGGTGGTCATCCAGATTAACGGCGACGATTTGCCGGAGCTGAAGCGGTACTCCGACGAGGCCACCGCGCTGCTCTCGGGGGAGCCGGCGCTGGCCGACGTCGAGCCGACACTTCGCAGCGGCGCGCCGGAAGTGCAGATCACCTACGACCGGCAGCAGATCATCCGCCACGGGCTGAACCTCAGCACGGTGGCCAACCAGGTGCGCGACATGGTCAAGGGCGCCGAGGCCACGCGGTTCAACCGGCGCGACCGGCGCGTGCCGATCGTTGTGCGCTTGGCCGAGAAGGATCGCTCACAGGTGGCCGACGTCGGCAAGCTCACCATCAACCCCGGCGCCGACACGCCGATCCCACTCAACTCCATCGCCAAGCTGACGGTCGGCGAGGGGCCAAGCGAGATCCGGCGTATCGACGGCAAGCGGGTCGCGCTGGTGCAGGCAAACATCGGCGCCGGGTCGCTTGGCACGGCGGTCGATGCCGCAAAACGCACGCTTGGCCAAGGGATCGACTGGCCGGGGTACATGGGCTTTTTGATCACCGGGCAAAACGAGGAATGGAAGCGCAGCCGCACAAGCCTCTACCTCGCGCTTGGCCTGAGCCTGTTCTTGGTTTACGTGATCATGGCGTCGCAGTTTGAGTCGCTCGTGCAGCCGTTCATCATCATGTTCACCATCCCGATGGCGTTCGTCGGCACGGTGCTGGGGCTGAAAATGCTTGGCATCAATTTATCGGTGGTGGTGTTCCTCGGCATGATCATGCTCGCCGGTATCGTCGTCAATAACGCCATCGTGCTGGTGGACTATGCCAACACGCTTCGCGGCCGAGGCATGGCCCTGCGCGAGGCGATCATCCAGGCCGGTTGCGTGCGGCTGCGCCCGATTTTGATGACCACCGCCACGACCGTGCTGGGCCTGTTGCCGATGGCGCTTGGCCTCGGGGACGGCGCAGAAATCCGCACGCCGATGGCGGTCGCCGTCATCAGCGGGTTGCTGACCTCCACCGTGCTCACGCTGCTGGTCATCCCGACGATCTATTATTTGTTCGGCCTCGCGGGCGAGCGTCTTTTCCAGACCAGACAGAAGTAGCCATGAAGACAAACAATCTGGCGACCAAACTCACGCGGTTGTCCCTTGGCCGGAAGGTCACTGTGTTTGTCCTGTTTTTGAGCATCCTCGCGGTCGGTCTCATCGCCACCGGCCGCCTTCCGCTGGAAATGTACCCCAAGGGCATGGATGGGCACGGGATGGAGATCCGCACGGCATGGAACTCGGGCGTGGCGCAGGAGTCGATGGAAAAACTGGGGCTCCCGATGGAGGAGGAGTTGAGCACCGTCCGCGGCATCGACTCGATGCACACGACCTGCTCGCAGACGTCGGCCCGCGTACGCCTGAGATTCAAGCGGGGCACGGACATGGACGTGGCCTATCGCGAGGTGCGCGACCGGATGGAGCGGGCCTCGCTGCGGTTTCCCGAGGGCGTGAATGACTACCGGATCAGCAAACACGATGGGGTGATGTCCACCATTTGCAGGCTGGTCATCGGGTACAGTGAGGATTCCGACCACTACGCCGTCATAGAGAAAAACGTCATCCGCCCGCTTCAGCGCATCGACGGCGTGGCCGATGTGGATTTAAGGATACGGCAGAAGGAGATTCAGATTGAAGTCGATAAAGACCGAGCGGAGGCGTACGGATTGAGCATCCACC
The DNA here is from genome assembly GCA_015658765.1 of Verrucomicrobiota bacterium. Taxonomy (GTDB): domain Bacteria; phylum Verrucomicrobiota; class Verrucomicrobiia; order Limisphaerales; family UBA1096; genus UBA1096. The sequence goes on from DQOE01000160.1 coordinate 2,497, forward strand.
GGCTCTCGCGACGGTTGCGAGGGGATAATTTCACGCTGGCCAGCGGCACCGTGCGCGACGGCGGCAGGAAATATCTCCTCAAGTCGTCCAGCACATTTCACACGATGGAGGAACTGCGGACCATCCCCCTGACAGGCACGGTCAACCTCAGCGATGTTGCGACGTTGAAATATGAGGTGGACGATCCCCATCACCACACCGAGCGGTGGAACGGGCAGGCATCGGCGACAGTCTCGATCCGAAAGGAAAGCGAAGCTAACACGGTGGAGGTGAGCGACCGGGTCGCCGCGACCGTGAGACAGATCCAGCAGAACCCGGCGCTGGCCGGTTATCAGGTTAAGCTCTACCGAAACCAAGGCGGGATCATCCGGGTTCGCCTCAACAGCCTCCTCAACAACGGGATGCTCGGTGCCCTGCTGGCCGCAGTGGTTCTCTATTTTTTCCTCCGCCAATTCCGGTTGACGCTGATCATCGCCATGGCCATTCCGTTGTGCCTGCTCATCTCGACGACCATGATGTTTTTCGCCGACGAAAGCCTCAACACGCAGACCATTCTCGGGCTGGTCATCTGTGTCGGGTTGCTGGTGGACAACTCGGTCGTGGTCGCGGAAAATATTCAGCGCCATTACATGGACGGGTTGTCCCGGCGCGACGCCTGCCTCAAGGGGGTCGGCGAGATCGGCCTCGCCGTGACGACGGCCACCCTTACCACCATCATCGTTTTCCTCCCGTCCCTGCTCATCGATGGCGAGATGCGCTTCATGCTTTACCGCCTGGCCTTGCCGGTGGTTTCCGCGCTGCTGGCCTCGCTTGGTATCGCGCTTGTGTTCATCCCCCTCTGCGTTTACATGACGCTCCCCCCAGCGACAACCGGGACGCGCCGCTTGGCCAAGCCGGGACGCGCCGTCATCGACACGTGCCTCGCCTTTCGTGCCAACACAAAAAAGTGCATCGCTTTTCTTTACGAAAACACGTTTGCGAGATTCAACCAGTGGTACAACCGGGCGCTTGGCCATTTCCTGAAACGCCGGATCGACTTGGTCTTCATTTTGATTGTCTTGTTGTCGGTCACCTACTTTTACGGTTTCAAGCAAGTCGATTTCTCCGGCTCCCGCGAAGAGCAGATCGAGGAGTTTCACATGTCCTTCCGGTTCCCGGATCAATACACGCTTGAGGATCGGGATGCCTATTTCGGGGCGGTGGAAAACATTGTGGAAACCAACAAGGTGGAGTTCGGGATCAGCAGTTATTCGATTCGCTACTCCAAGCACTCGGGTGAGTTTGAGGGAAACTTCGGCCCAAGTCACACCAGCCAAATCCCCCGGGAGGAGGTTGTGGAAAAACTGTACAGTTTATTCCCGGAAGTCCCGGGGTTGCGGGTGTACTACAGCGGCCAGGACCGGGGCGAGGAGCGCAACGACAGGA
>DQOE01000187.1 GCA_015658765.1 Verrucomicrobiota bacterium
AGTCAGGTCCATTGACGATAAAATGTTATTCAGCCCCGCCCAGACTCTCAATCATAACGAGAAGGTCAGTAGCTACGGTGAACTGCGGAATAAAGAACACAAGCAATAACAGTCCAACCAACAATATGTTGACCGGCAGGAAGCAGTAGAGGAACGCCTGCATCTTGCTCTCGGCACGGCTGGTGTAAATGGTTCGTGCGTGGCCGAAACCTGCGGTGATGTCCTCGCCGGCCTGCGCGACGATCCAGTTGAAGAAGTCCGGGATCGTTCGGCATCCCCTTGAGGCCGAGTCATAACCGGCATGTCCCTCGGCGAGGTTCTGCTCGATCAGTGCCAGGTCGGTCTCCATCGCCGATCCGGCCTCGAGTTTTCGAATCATCCCGATCACTTCCGGCAGTCGTGCACCGGAGGCTAAGAGGGCCTCGGACAGCCCTGCGTATTGCGCGAGAGCGGCGTCCCGCAGCATCGGGATTTTCCAGCTGAAAAAACGCCGCATTTTCTGACTGCGCAACACGATGAGATACAAAAGAAAACCCACCGCAAAAACTCCCATTGGAAAAATGGAAATCCAACTACTGCCGAAGAATTCCGATGCTCGGGATCGGCCGCTTCCAATTATGTCGTCGGTTAGATCAGCTATATCATTTTTAAGCATTGATGAGAGAAACGCCATCAGCACTGCCACCAGCAAACCGCAAATCAGTATAAGCATCGGGTAGATGGCCAGTCCTCGAATGCGGGTCACCAGTGTGCCTATGCGTTCATAGTAGTCGGCCACGCAGATTAGCACCTTGGGCATGCTTTGGCTTTCCTGACCAAGCGCCAGCAGCCGCTTGTAGGTGTCCGGCAGGTCGAGCCCCTCGACCGCCTGCTCAACGGCCTGGCCCTTCTCGAGACGGGTGCCGAGTTGGCCAAGCTGATCCTTTAACCGGCCGCTGCTCATCGATTCGGTCATCTTTTTCAGCCCGGCCTCGAGCGGGATGCCGGACTTGAGCATCCCTGCCAACTGCCGGTTTACGAAGGCAAGTTCCTCGGTGTTCATAGTTGTAAGTGTCGATTGATTTCAGTTTCGGTCGTCAGCGCTTGGCCAAGCAGGTCGTCGCGCGATTGTTCGAATGACAGGTCCGGTTCGAGCTTGGCTAGGCGTTTGGTCTCGATCGCTCCTTGGTTGGCTTCGTCGAGGCGCAACATTTCCAGGAACGGCACCCTCCCGCGTAGGCCGGAGCCGAAGCAGGCTGCGCACCCTTTGCCGGAGCAATCCGCGCATAACTTGCGCACCAGCCGCTGGTTGAGGATCAGCCGCAACTGGCTGGCCACGAGGTTGGAGTCGTCTGAAAGAGCGTTCAGTCGTTCGACCACTCCCCGACACGAGCCGGCGTGTAGCGTCGCAATAACGAGGTGGCCGGTCATCGCCGCGCGCAGGGCGATCGCCGCGGTTTCCTCGTCGCGAATCTCGCCAATCACCAGCACCTGCGGATCCTGCCGCAGCAGATGCTTGAGCGCCTTGGCAAATGTCAGCCCGCGCTCGAGGTTGATCTCAGTCTGCATGATGCCGGGGATGACGCGCTCGACCGGGTCCTCCACCGTGATCACGTGGCAGGAATCGGTCTCCAGCAACCGCTGCAGCAGCGCGTAAATTGTTGTGGTCTTGCCGCTGCCGGCCGGGCCTGTCAGAAGGATCATACCAGCGCGGGTGCCAAGTTGATGCTCCAGCGCCTCATTCACCCCGGCGGGAAAACCCAGTTGATTGAGCGTCAATTGGTGCTCCGCATAAAACAGTCGCAGCACCAGCTTCTCGCCGGTCACAGTCGGGTAGGTGGAGACGCGCACATCGCTGGCCAGACCCACCTCGTCGGCGGCAATCCGGCCGTCCTGTGGCAGCGACTCGACATAGGTCTTGAGCTTGGCCAGATACTTGACGCGGCCGAGGACAAGTTTGGCCGCCTCAATCGGCAGGGTGCCGACATGGGTGAGCACACCGTCGAGCCGGAACTGCACGCGGCAGCCGTCGCGGTCCATGTGCAGATGCACGTCGCTGGCCTGGTGCCGGGTGGCGAACTGCAAGAGCCACTCGACCGCCGCGGTGGCGTCCTGCCCCTCCAGCGGCGGTGCCCAGTCGATGGCTTGGGCCTTCGGATCCATTTGCATTGCGTCGACAAGACCGTGGACTTCACACAGCTTTTGTCAATTACAACAAATTCGGTGGAACCGTCAGCCGGTAATTTTTTCGGCCAACTCCTCGGCGGGGTAGGTCCAGATCTCGGCCAGTGTGGGATGGTAGTGTGGCATGGCGGCCAGCTCGGCGACGGTCATGCGCTTGGCCATGGCGGTGACGATCTCGTGGATCAATTCGCCGCCCATCGGTCCGACGCACGCGCCGCCGAGGATTTCGCCCGACTCGGGATCGCACAGCAGTTTCACAAAGCCGTGCATTGCCTCCATGATGATCGACTTGCCGTGGTCGCTGAACGGATAACTCGCGGTGAGGTGCGGGATGCCCCGTGCTTTGGCCGTTTTTTCAGTGTGGCCGACGGTGGCACTTTGCGGGTCGGTGAACACCACGCTGATGAGCATCCGGTAATCCATCGAGTGCAGCCCGCCGGGGTGCAGGATGTTATGCGCGGCGACCTCGCCCTGCTGAATGGCGAGGTGCAC
>DQOE01000097.1 GCA_015658765.1 Verrucomicrobiota bacterium
CAATACAAGTTAAACGTTTATTCTTTTCGCCAGCGGAGAACGAGCTTCTTCCCGTGCTTGGGGTGCGTCTTATCGAGAGACTCGAGCATTAGGCTCATCCCGCGTTTCTCGAGCCGTACGTCGACCCAGCCCCGCGGCTCGTCGGGGTCGAAAATGTAAGCGGTGGTCGGGAGGTTGATAAAATGAATCCCATCGAGCTCCCAACGACGCCACTCGTGCGTATGCCCAAAAATAAACGCCTTGACGTGCTTGCGCGGACGCAGGACGTCGACCAGCGCCGCTCCGTCCCGAAGTCCCCCCTCCTGCGCCGTACCCGACTTGGCTTCTGGTTGGTTGACGTTGTGATGGCAGATGACGATCGCTGGCTTTTCGGCGTGCTGGTCGAGGGCCCGCTTGAGCCACTCGATCTGATTCATCCCCAAGTCTCCTTCCGTGACCGTCCGCTCGGTGTTGTACAAAGAATCTAGGAGGAAAAGATTTGCACGTTCTGTCTGAAGCACGTTGACCAAGCGACCGGCGACCGGCGGCGTTCCAGGAAGCATCGCGGTCAGCGTCTCCGCGAACAGACGGCGCCTGTCGCAGTTGCCCATCGTGAGATGGATCGGCATCCCTCGTTTGGTGAGCGGGTCAAGAAGCTGGGCTAAATGTCGGTACGCGCCCGCTGTTGGGGGGGAACCATCTGTTGCCAAGTCACCGTTGACGACGACGCCGGCCGGCCTAGCGGTTTGCGCGGCGATCTCGGCGACAACTTGGCGTAAGTGATCTGCCATGTTGATTTCGCGCGCCACGGCGGTGGGATCCGCCATGATGTGGGTGTCCGAGAGAAACGCGAAGCGGTGACGGTCAACTGGAACTTCTTTACCCGGAATCGCTCGAACCGATGGCACGGCGATCGCGGCGACTGCGCCTCTTGCCGAAACGTGGAGGAACCGGCGACGCGTAATGGGAATTATGTGAATCGACATAAGCTTGTGCTGGTGAATATCACTCGCTCCTGTAGCACACAACATCAAAGTTGATCTCGCTGATGAAGTAGCCGTCGCTCACCCCGCGCGACCCAGTCCGAAAAGTCGGAGTAGCGCCCAACCCGACCAACCAGCCGAATAACTCCCGCACACCCGCTCTTCGCGATCGGGCTACGAGAACTTCATCTTCGAGTTTGGTGACAGAACAGTCCCGCCATCCGCTGGTGGCGCGGGCTTGTGGATAAAGTAGCTGGCTAAACTACTTATTGGCTACTTTCGGGGAGCCGGGGTTTTCGGGAGTGTTGGTTTATTCGGATGCCGAACCGTCGACACGTTTGCGCCATACGATTTTCACTTCTGGATTATCGCGCCGGTCAAGTGTCGTGATTGCTTGAAACGGCTCCCATCCAGCAATCGGTTTCCCGCTGAGAGCAGGAATAGTAATCGGCTTAATTTTAATTAGCCCGCCTCTAGGCTCTGTGGTTTTTGGTGAAGTGACTTTAGTCTCCCAAAGTTGCTCACTATCCCACTTCTCGTTAGTACTCGTTGCTGCTCCTGTGCCGAACATGACCGTTCTCCTCATAACCACGTTCCTTCGCCCAAATTAGCCATTCATTCCAAGCGGCTAATTTAGTTCTGTAAAGTAAAGCCAATATAATCACGGAAAACAAAGTCATTCCGTAAAAAACATAATGTATTTGTATAGGCGATGTAGTAAACGAAAATTTAATACTCAAAAAATGAGCAGCTATTCCAACAGCTATTCCAAATGATAAAAGCACTAGAATATTAAATGACCAACAAAACTTTCGATACAGTGTGATCGGAGTAACTTTATGAATATCATCGCTATCACAATTCTTACACCAATTTTCTTTGCCATCTCCTGAACCGCGGGTGTGAAATCGATAATGTCCTCTACACTTGCGACACCAGTGTTTTCTTAAGTCCGGCACATTTGGGTCATCACACTTCCAAGCATCTTTGAGTTCATCATTGAGTTTTTTGTGGCGCAAAATCCCAGAGATGATCACGTACGCAAACATCCCGAAAACACTACCCCCAATTGCCCATGCAATTACTGTTATGTTATTCTCTATAAATATTAAACTCGACTCGTGAAAAATAACATTAACAATATCTGTTTCAAATTCCATGTTTAATATTTAGCCGCACGTTCTTTCAAAAAGACCTCCGCCGCCAAAACCTCCGAAGATGGAGAATTGTTTGGGAGTATCTTACTTAATGTTTTCATGAATCTGCCCGGAAGCTAGTTCAGCAGCCGGATACCGGCAACGCGGAAAAAGCGCCGCGCGAGGCGGTGCAGCGCCTGCTGCTATTTGGCAAGAATCTCCCGTGCGAGTTGCATACCTCTCCTCGTAAGCGGTCTGGCTGCCGTTGACCCCGCTTGAGTGAGGATAACCACGACTCGATCGTTTTTCAGATCTACAGCTCCGATCGTGCCGGAAGCTCCACCGTGCCCAACAACAGCGTTGCCAAAAAGCTTGAAGCCAAGCCCGTATCCGCGTGCACCGGGTTGTTTTTCGTAGAGCTTGGCAATTACTTTTGCTGGTATTAATCGCTTGGCGCCAGTCTTTCCCCGGAGAGAATGAAGTCGGTAGAACTTCACCAAATCGTCGGGTGTGGAGATGAGACCGCCTCCCGCGTTGACGAAGCGTTTGGACTCGCGTTTCTTTTTCTCCAGGAAGGCTGAAATCTTCTCGTCGTCTAAGTTGGTAATACGCTTGGCGTAGCGCGGGTGACGCTTGAGCAACTCGAGATTGGGTTGAAATGTTGTGTTACTCATGCCGAGCGGCTTGAGAAGTCTCTCTTCGAGGATCTCCGGGAACCGCTTTCCAGATACAACCTCGACGCAACGAGCAACGGCTGCAAATCCCCGGAATGTGTAGGCGTACTTGGTGCCAGGCTTGGCCGCCAGGCCTTGCTTGGCCAGAGATGTGGCGACACCGGCCTGGTTACTGGTTCTGATCGGAGAACCCGCGGGGAGACGCCCCATAGTACCACCGGGAAAGCCCGACGTATGGGAGAGGCACTCGGCGATTGTCGGCGACCGAACCTCGGCCCCGCTCTTGCGCATCGTTAAACGTCCGTACTCGGGGATGTATTTCGATATCGGATCGTCGAAAGCAAGTTTTCCTTCGCCAACCAGCACGGCGACAAGAGTGGAGGTGATCGACTTGGTCATCGAAGCGATCTGGACGGGGCTGTTCTTTTCCCAACGGCGTGTGCTATTCGCATCGGTGACCCCGTAAGCCCGGTTGAACAGCACTTTACCGTTCTCGACCACGCACACGGAGCCTCCCGGGATGTTCGGAGATGCGACCGCTTTTGTGGCTAGATTATCGAGAGGCTTCCATCGGGCCGGTATGCTTTCCTGGGCCGAAAGAATCGGACATGTGAGCAATAGCGCGACGGCGTAAGCGGTGAGTGGTTTGATTATCATGAATCTGCCCGGAAGCTAGTAGAGTGAGCGGTTGCCCACAACGACGAAAAACCCCGCCCGCGAGGCGGTTAAGCGGGTGTGGGTCTGCGCTCTGCTACCCCCGGTCAATTGGGGGGGGTACCCCCGGGTGTGGTGTCAATCGATTGCAACAGATTGCAACAGTCGGATTGCGTAAATGTGCATTTATGATGCTGAAGAGCGTGTTTAGTAAAATGCGACTACAGCCAATAACACCAATAAAAAAGGAAGTTTTTGGTGTGTTTTAATTACTGGCGTCCACGGTCTTTGACACCGTTAGTTTAGGTTCAAATCCTAGCGGGACAACCACTTCACGCTTCCTTCTCCCAAGCCCTCTGTTAACTTCCCGGCATGTTCTCAATGCCTCGATTGCCGCTTGCTTGCTTGGCTGTTGTCTTGCTGTTGGCCAAGGCCCACGCCGTTGAGGTGACGCTTGGCCAAGCGGTCTTCACCGTGCCGGACGGCTTCATGGTGGAGCGAGTCGCCGGGCCGCCGTTGGTTGACCGTCCGATTACGGCCTCGTTCGACGAGCAGGGGCGGCTGTACGTCGCCGACTCTTCCGGCTCGAATGATCCGGTCCAAAAACAGCTCGCGGAAAAGCCGCACCGCATCGTCCGGCTGGAGGATCGCGACGGCGACGGGCAGTTCGATCACTCCGTCGTGTTCGCCGACAAAATGATGTTCCCCGAGGGCACGCTTTGGCACGACGGTTCGCTTTACGTCGCCGCGCCCCCGAGCATTTGGCGGCTGACTGATACCGACGACGACGGCGTGGCCGACCAGCGGGAGGAGTGGTTCGAGGGCAAGACGCTCACCGGCTGTGCCAACGATCTGCACGGGCCGTACCTTGGCCGCGACGGGTGGGTTTACTGGTGCAAGGGCGCGTTCGCCGAGCAGCGCTATGCGGCGTTTCGCGGCGGCGAGCGTGCCTCGAGTGCCGCGCATATTTTCCGCCGCCACCCATCTGGCGGCACGCACGAGCCGGTGATGGTTGGCGGCATGGACAACCCGGTGGACGTCGTTTTTTCGCCGAGCGGCGAGCGGTTTTTCACCACCACATTTTTCCAGTACCCCGCCGGTGGCCAGCGCGACGGATTGGTGCACGCCGTTTACGGCGGAGTTTACGGCAAGCCGCACGGCGTGGTGAACAGTCACCCGCGCACTGGGGATCTGATGCCGGTGATGGCGCACCTCGGCCCGGCAGCGCCGTGTGGCCTGGAGATTTACGAGTCGGCCGTGTTCGGCGGCGACTTCACCGGCAACCTGTTTTCCTGTCAGTTCAACTTGAACCGCGTGCAGCGCCACGTGCTGACTCCCGACGGCGCGACGTTCCGCTCGGAGGACTCCGATTTTCTCGCCTCGACCAACGCCGACTTTCACCCGACCGACGTGATCGAGGACGCCGATGGCAGTCTGCTCGTGCTCGACACCGGCGGTTGGTACAAGCTCTGTTGCCCGACGTCGCAGTTTTGGCGGCCGAAAGTCTTGGGCGCGATTTATCGCGTGAAAAAAACCGGAGCCAAGCCGCCAAGCGACCCGCGCGGCACGAAGCTCGACTGGGCGACTCCACCGCCCGAGGGCTTGGCCAAGCGGCTCGACGACGTGCGACCGGCGGTGCGGCAGCGAGCCATCGCGGCTTTGGCCAAGCGCGGCGAAGCCGCCGTCCCCGCCTTGGCCAAGCGGCTGCGGCAGGGGAGCGAGCGGGCTCGGTTGAACGCCGTTTGGTCGCTCACTCGCATCCAAACCGCCAGCGCCCGCCAAGCGGTTCGCGGCGCGTTGGCCAACTCGTCGCCGGTCGTTCAGCAGGCGGCGGCGCACTCGGCCGGACTGCATCGCGATGCCGGGGCGATCGATGGCTTAATTTATTTGCTGAAAAATGCCGCGCCGCCGAGGCGCCGCGCGGCCGCCGAGGCGCTGGGCCGGATCGGCTCGCCGCGCGCTGCCGCGCCACTGCTCGCGCTCGCCGACGAGCCGATGGATCGCGCGCTCGATCACTCGGTCACCTTTGCGCTCATCGAGATCGCGCAGCCGGATGCTGTGTCGTTGTCGCGCTTGGCCAAGCGGCCGGGGGCGCTTCGCGTGGCATTGATGTCGCTCGACCAAATGGAAGGCGACAACTTGTCGGCTTCCGAGGTGTTGCCGTCACTTCAGTCGAGGTCGGCTGCGCTGCGCAAAACAGCGGAATGGATTTGCGATCGTCACGCGGAGTGGGGCGACGATCTCGCCGCGCATTACGCCGCCGAGCTTCGCCGGGTGAAGTCACCGGCGGACGTCCAGGCGCTCGCCGCGCGCTTGGCCAAACTCGCCAGCGCACCGGCGATTCAAGCCGAGTTGGCCAAGGCCGTGGCCGATGTTTCCCAAGGCAAAGCCGCGCGACTGACCGCGCTCGCGGCGATGGCGTCCGCGCCTGTCAACCCCGCGCCCGCCGCTTGGCTCGACGCTATCGACTCGACCGCCGCTCCGCTGCAACCAGCGGCCGTGCAAACGCTCGTGAGCCTGCGCTTGGCCAAGGCGCAGCAGGAACGCGCTGCCGGAATGCTGCGCCGGCTCGGCAGGTCGCCGGCGTTGCCGCATCGGCAGCGCACGCTGGCTTATAACGGGATTCCCGCCGGGCTGTTTGCGCCGGACGAAGTGGAGTTCGGCTATCTGCTGGGCCAACTCGACGCGGCCAAGCCGTTCACGCAACGCAGCAACGCAGCCAACGCGCTGGCCGGGGCCAAGCTGGCAGAGGCGCAGTTGGCCCGGCTCGCGAAACGACTCGGCAGCATCGGCTCGGCGGAGGCGACGGTGCTGCTGCCGGCATTCGGCCAAGGCCTTGCCGCGCCGATTGGTCAGGCGCTGTTGGCGGTGCTCGCGCAGGCGAACTGGTTGCGAGGGCTGGATGACGTCGTGCTGCAAAAGGCCACCGCAGGTTACGGCAAAACCGTCCAAGGCGAGGCGGCGGATTTGCTGGCCAAGGCCAAGGCGACCTCGCCGGATCAAGCAAAGTTGCTGCGGGAGTTGGCCGACGGCTTGCCGGGCGGCGACGTGCTCCGAGGCAAGGCGGTGTTCCGCGGGCCGAAAGCCGGTTGCTCGACCTGTCACTCGATGGCGTATCACGGAGGCCAGTTCGGGCCGGATCTGA
>DQOE01000034.1 GCA_015658765.1 Verrucomicrobiota bacterium
TCGTAACTCGCGTCGAACGAGTTGGCCAGCGTGCAGTCGTACATCGTCCGCGCGCCGCTTGGGTAGTCGAACACGGTTTGAATCGTGTCCGGTACATTGCGCCCATCGTTCCACTGGATGATCGATCCGAAACCGGTCACCGAAACCGGCCGCTCGTTCATGAACCAGCCAAGCGCATCGACCTGGTGCACGCCGACCTCGCCGATAAGCCCAAGCGACAACTTGCGATCGAGCCGCCAGTTGAGTTCCTTCTGCCGCGCGGCGTTGGGGGAGACGCGGCGCCAGCTTGTTTTTTTGTGCCACTGCCCCTTGGCCAAGGCGTTCTTGCCCATCGCGCCGGTGCGCACGAAGTCGATCAGAAAATGCCGCTGCGGATCAGAGCGCGTTTGCAGGCCAACCTGAAAATTGAGCTTGGGCGCGGACTGTGCCGCATTGGCGATCGAGCGTGCGTCGTCGATGTCATGGGCCATCGGCGCTTCGCAATAGACGTGTTTACCGGCCTCGAGCGCGGCAAGCGCGACTTCCCGGTGCAGATGCGTCGGCGTGGCGACGACGACGGCCTGCACGTTTTCGTCCGCAAGCAACTCGGTGTGCGATGGGTATCCCTTGGCCTTGGGTGCGCCACGGAGGCCGCGCCGCAAATAAGCCGGATATGTGTCACTCACGGCGACCACCGGTGCGTTGGGGATTGTTGCCAGCGTCTTGAGCAACTCCCTCCCCCATACGCCACAACCGATCACGCCGACGGTGACCGGCGGTGTGTTGTCGTTTTTCGGGGCGTCCTCCGCTTGCCCAAGCGCCTGGGGTGTCAATTCCAGCACCGCGCCGCCTGCCATCGCCATGGCCAAGCCGGAGGCGGAGCTGTTCAGAAAATCGCGCCGGTTAAACTGAGATGAGTCGTCTTTGTTCATTCCGCCTGTCGCTTGCCCAGCCGCCGTGGTGCCCAACCAAGGCGGCTATTCAATCGGGGAGAAGTCGAGACGGGTCAAGTTCATTTGCGCTGCGCCGGGCAAATCGCCATTGCCAAGACGGCGCTCGCGGCGGAAGATGCGGCATGCCATTGGTTATCAACAGCCAGACAATCGGCGACGACGTCATCGACCAGGAATTTTCCGCGATCAAGGCCCATTACGAAAGCTTGGGCTCGATCTCCTGCTGTGAGCGAGACGGTGAGTTTCGCGGCTACGCGCGGGACAACATCACCTTCCGGGCGTTGCTGACACAAGAGGCGCAGCGGACGATTTCCGAGCCGGCGGCGGAAGAAGTCGCCCAAGCGTATGACAAACTCAAGGAGGAACACGGCGGCGGCGACCGGTTTTATGCAAACTCTGGCTTCACACCGGAGCAGGATGAACTGATCCGGCGCGACCTCAGCCTCAATTTGCAGGTCGAGACATTGCGCGCCGAAACCTGCAAGGCACTTTCAGCGCCGACCGAGACGGAGTGCCGCCAGTTTTACGACAGCAACCTCGACCAATTCAGCGATGAGGACGAGGTCTGCGCCTCTCATATTTTCAAGTCGGTTCGCGAAGTCGAAAAGCGCGAGGAGATTTTCAAGGCGCTTTGCGTGGTGCGACAACGACTCGTCGATGGCGCTGACTTCACCGAGTTGGCCCGGGAACATTCCGACAAGCCGGCGGAGGAGATCGACCTCGGCTACTTCAAGCGCGGCGAGTTGATGGATGAGTTCGAGGTCGTGGCGTTCTCGATGAAAACCGGCGAGGTCAGCCCCGTGTTCTGCACGCCGCACGGTTTCCACCTGGCCAAGGTGACCGCGCGTAAAGCCGGCAAGCCCAAGCCGTTCGACGAGGTTCGCGCGGAGATCGAGGCGGAACTGATCGCGCAACGACAGGATGCCAAGTTGCAGGAATTGGTCGATGAGTTGAAGAAAACCGCCAAAATCGAATACACCGAACCCGACGATGGATTCGACGAACACGAACACGACTGAGTGTCGTATGTTTTTTCCGTTTCAAGCTGTCGCTGAGTTTTTCAAGGAGCCAAGCGGGCCAAAATGCCCGGAATGCTACTCGGTTTTCATCGATGGCGCGTGTCCAAACTTGGATTGCCCGGTCAAGGTCGCCGAGTGGATCACCCGCTGGTGCTCGCCGGAGGCCGCCAAGATCCCGGCGCTTGGCCAGGCGGAAGCAGGGCAACTGGCCAAGCTACGACTCGTCCTGCACCCTGGCGAACTGTACGAACTTGGCCAAGGCGACTGGGATCGGCTCGAGGGCGTCTCAGTCGATCAACTCGCCGATATTCAGGGGCAAATGGGGGGTAGCAAGTTAGCAGAGCCAAGCGCCGTGCTTTACGGGTTGAAGCTGCCGGGAGTCGACGAGCGCTTGGCGAAGCGCTTGATCGAGGCGTTCAGTTCCATCGACGGCCTGCGGGTAAGCAAGCCGGAACGGCTTCAGCAGATTGAGGGCATCGATGAGCAGCAATGCGTCGAGATTCACCGTTGGTTTCGAGACTCGGTGAACAAGAAGGCGTTGACAATGCTCGAGCAGAACGGCTTCAATCTTGGTGAACAGTGAGCCGTACTCGACTGGATGGGGAGCGCACGCGCCCTCGCGTGCCGCTTTGGGCGCCCCGCCCAAGGCTCGAGACGTGCATTGCGACCGGATGATTCCGGCGAGGCACCGGAATCCACACGCGATTCGCGCGCTCCCCTTGGCTCCCTCTTCCTGAGGGAGAAGGAAACGTCCCGTTCCATTCGTGTTTATTCGCGGTTGAAAAACAACCCGCGCCTATAGCTTGGCCACTTCCTCGGCGATTTGCACGGTGTTCAGCGCCGCGCCTTTCAGCAACTGATCCCCCACGACCCAGAAACTCAAGCCGTTCTCCATCGCGCAATCCCTGCGGATGCGGCCAACCTGGCAGTTGTCCTGTCCGGCCGACTCGAGGGGCAATGGGTAGCCATTGCTGGTGACGTCATCGTTCAAGTCGATCCCCGGCGCGGCGTTGATCGACTCGCGGGCACGCTCGACGGACACCGGTTTTTCGAACTCCGCACTCACGGCGATCGAGTGGGCGCGGTACACCGGTACCCGGACACACGTCACGCTCGCCTGAAAATCCGGCAGCCCCATGATCTTGCGCGACTCGTGCACCATCTTCATTTCCTCGTTGGTGTAACCGTTGTCGAGAAACACATCGACGTGCGGCAACACGTTGAACGCGATCTGGTGTGGGTAAACCTCCCGGCTCACTTCCCTGCCCTCGTTGATCTCGTCGACTTGGCGCTTGAGTTCCGCAATGCCCATGGCGCCCGAGCCGGACACCGCCTGATACGTGGAGGCGAAAATTCGCTTCACCCCAAACGCCTGGTGCAGTGGATACAACGCCATCACCGTGACGATTGTCGAGCAGTTCGGATTAGCAATGATGCCCTTGTGCCTGGCGACATCGGCGGCGTTGATCTCCGGCACCACCAACGGCACCGAGTCATCCATCCGAAACGCGCTGGAATTATCGACGACCACCGCGCCAGCCTCAACCGCAGCCGGGGCGAATTCCTTGGAGATTCCGCCACCCGCGCTGAACAGCGCGATGTCCACTCCATCGAATGAATCCTTGGTGAGTTCCTGAACAGCGATTTCCTCCCCGCGGAACGGGAGCGTTTTGCCCGCCGAGCGTGCCGAGGCAAGCGGCGTCAGCTTGCCAATCGGAAAATTGCGCTTCTCCAGCGTCTCGAGCATCTCGATACCCACCGCCCCAGTGGCCCCAACAACAGCAACATGCAACTCCTCTCTCATAAAGGGCCGCGAACTGTACGGCAGAATCAAATTCTGTCAATTGCCGTAAAGCGCTCACTCCACTTTTGGTGGATTTGACGAAAGGGTGTCAGGCCAAGACTTCACTCCGATAATTGGCAGCGCAAACTTGAACGCCGCCGGCCAAGCGGCGGTGTCGGCTTGGCGGAACACGTCGTAGATTGGCCGCACTCCGCCGTCGCGACTGCTTCGCAGGCCAAGGCGCAGGCCGCCTTCCCCTGGGTGGTCGACGTGCCGGTGCAGGATGAAGGCGTCAATCCCCTCGGTCTGCTGCACGCGGTAGTACGAATAGGCGTAAGCCGCCGCTTGGTCCCGTTCGCCGTTTTTGCCGTCCGGCGAGTGGAAGCCCTGTTCGGACAGGATGACTCGCCGCGCCTTGCTGTTGTGCAAGAATCGTTCCTGCCGAAGAAACGCCGGAAGCATCTCGATGTTTTTGAAGGTGATTTTCGCGGTGTCGAACGACGGGGTTGCGGCGGTATCCTCCCAGGTTCTTGGGTTGAAAAGATTTTCGGGATACGGATGAAACGCAACGTGCCAGTCGAAGTTCCCCTCGGCTTTGGCAATTGTGTTTAGTGTCTCAACAAAATATTTGCCCGACATGCCGTGCAGTGCGTTCTCGCCCATCTGCGCCGACCAGTGGTGATCCAGGGAGATGAACAACTGGATCCCGGGGTGAATGCTGTGCGCGGCGAGGTGGGCCACCCGCAATGCCCGGTGGTATTCCTCAACAACCTGCCGCTGGGGCATCTCGCCCAGGTTGTACCAATGCCAGTGAGACTGTATTTCGTTGCCGATGATGAAGCGCTTGGCCAAGCCGTGTTCCCGCCTCGGGTCGGAGTAACGGTCTGCAAGAAACTCGATCGCCCCGCGATACGTCCGCACGCCTTCTTCGGTGGCGAGGTTGAATGCGCCCACGTGAAACGGCGACTTGGCCAAGTCGGTGCCGGGGTGCACCAGCGGGCTCCCGCCGCGCGAGCCCGGGATGCGATTGTAAATGATCAGCGAGTTCACAACGCCGGCATCGGTCAGGCGTTTCAGTTGCGAGTCGATATGTTCGACGTAGCCCGAATGAAAGCACACCGTCTCGCCGTCAACCTGTCGGGAGAAACGGCCGGAGTCGGCGCGCCAGTCCACCAGTTGATCGAGGGTGACATTCAACGCAGCTTGTTTCACCCCCAAGTGCAGCGCGTCGTCGATGTCGACGATACATTGCAATCCCTTGATGCCCTTGGCCTTCGGGAACTTAAACGAACGCCGGGCGATTGACTCTATGTTCCCAACCCAGCGCGCTTGGCCAAGCGGCCTGCCGCTTGCCCTGTCAACAAGTTGAAAGCGGGAAAAAACGTTGTCGCGTCCGCTGTCGAGACGCTTGATAGTTGTTGTCGCAATCCCATCGGCGAGATGCCAATCGAGGGCAAGTCGCTTGCTGCCAGCGGCGTCCTCATGCGGTTGTAGCTGCAGCAGTTGGGCACCGCCCTGAGCGGGGAGCTTGGCCTTAACCAGAAGATGCTGGCCTCGTAATTGCACGCGAACAACACCCGGCGTCCCGGGATCCGCCCCAAATACAGAAATCGCGCCAAGCGCCGCCAAAAAAATGAATTTGGAAAAAGTCATTTTTGAATAGTCGTGGCTACGAAAGCTGTTTTGGTCTGCTTGCCGGTAAGTGTGTTCAAAATCTTCTTCTGCGGAGTTTTTACCGGAAGTTGCCATTTGTCAACGTGAGCGGAGGGACGCGGAAATTGTTGCTCCCCCAATATCCACCGGGGTTAATGCGGAAAGAGCTTGCCTGCGTTGATCGTTTTTGCTCATCTCTCCGTCCGCTCATTTCGGGCGGATTTCCTTCAGGGTGCCAGAGTAGCTCAGTGGTAGAGCAGAGGACTCATAA
>DQOE01000182.1 GCA_015658765.1 Verrucomicrobiota bacterium
ACAGCCGCCCGGTGTGCCGGTTCCCCGCTGGACATTTGTCCGGGCAACGGCAACTGACCACTCAGCACATGTCCCAAGGCCTCGCGCTTCACGCCGCCACGCTGCTTCGCGATCGTGTTGTTCGTGCGGCGCTTGACCTCGAAATAAACCGGCGTCTTCGGTCGGTCCTCGTAAAAGCGAATGCGCAGCTTGTAGCGGTTCTTATCCCCGTTGATCGTCGTGTGGTAAAGACGCAACCCCGGCGAATCCAGATAAAGGCTGTGCACCGGGTAGGAGAGATTGGGCTGGGTCGCGCCGAAAGGATCAAGATCAAGATACGACGACACAAAATCACGCAAAGCCAGCGCCACATCCTCCCGGATGATGTACTTGTACTCGTAACGTTGTTTTTGCAAATTGTCCGCCAAAATAACTTCGTATCAATTGAAAGGACGCACCCCCTCCTTAGCACCTTTCCCCCCGAAAAAGCCCGAAGGCAGGGCAATTTAACGCGTAATACGCAGTTGTCACGAAAAAGTTACATTGCTCCGGCTTGGCCAAGCGAATCCACCCTTCGTCTCTTTCAATGGTTGCTAACTCGAATGACCTTTGGCTAAATCGCCCGCGTGAAACGGTTTTCATCCATTACAACACTCGTCCTTTCGCTTGGCCTCCTGTTCACAGCCCAGGCTGCGGGGCCCGACGATTCATTCATCCAAGCCTACACGCTCATCGCACAGGCCGATAACCTGTCCCGGCTCGGGCAGAAAAACTCCGCCATCCAGAAATACCGGCAGGCCCACAATGACCTCGCCGCCCTGCAGTCCGGCTACCCAAACTGGAATGCCGGTGTTGTCAGTTTCCGCATCAAGTACGTGGATCAGAAACTCAAGGCCCTCGGCGACGAGGCTCCTGAAACGGCGCCACCCTCGGCCAAGCCCGCCGTCCTTGACCCCGCCGCCGCCCGCCGCGAGATCGCCGTCCTAAAGCGCAGGATCGAGAGACTGGACAACGATATCATCCTCAAGAACGCCAAACTTAAGGAGGCTCTCTCCGCCGTCCCGTCGGCGGAGGAGACACTGCAACTCGCCACGCTTGAGACCGACCTCTCCGGCCTTCGCCAGGAAAACGCCAACCTCAAAAGCGCCATCGACAAAGCCACCGATCAATTGAAGGACGCCAACACCAGCTTGGCCTTGGCCAAGGCCGGCCATGAGGTTTTCATCAATAAAGTGGCGGAGGAAATGACCGACAAGGCAAAAGCGAACGACCGACAAGCCAAGCGCCTCGAGAAACAATTGGCCGACAAGCAGGAAAACCTGGACAAAACAGAAAAGGAACTGGTCTCACTCACAACAGCCCACAAAACCCTCGAGTCGGAACTCAAGTCACACAAAAAAGGAAGCCGCGAAAAAGACCTGCAGGCTGAAGTTGAGTCGCTGCAAAAAGAACTTTCCGACAACCATAAAGACCTTGAGAAAGCCTCAGGCGATGTGGCTGCGCTCAAAAGCGACAAGATCTCCCTTGAGGAGGATCTCAAATCGTTCAAGAAAGGCAACCGCGAAAAGAAACTCGAGGCCGAGGTCGGTTCCCTCGAGAAACAACTGACCAACAGCAACAGCAAACTGAAGGAAACCGCAAGCAACCTGGCTACCGCCGAGAGCAGCAACGATTCACTCGAGGACCAGCTCAAGTCACTCCAGAAAGGCTCCCGAGAAAAGGAGATGCGCAACTACATCAACTCGCTCGAGAAACGCCTGGCCAAGGCCGAGCGAAAAAACACCAACCCCGCCAGCAAAAGGAAGGGGCTTACCGGCATCTTTAACTGGCGAAAATCAGACCGGGCCGAGAAGGCCCAAGTGGCTGAGTTGCAGAACCGGATTGACACCCTGCGGTCACGCCTCGAGATTCTCGAGGCCGAGAAAATCCCCTACACCGACGAGGAAAAGAAACTTTTCGCCGAACCGAACACAGGGGATCAGCCCGTCAACACGCTTCAAGCAAAGGTGGCCACCCTGCCGGAAGGTGCCGCGGACGATTTCAAAGCGGGCCAGGCGGCCCTCATCGAGGCCAAGTTCGGCGAGGCCGAGCAGAAATTCCTGCACGTCCTCAAACTGGACGAAGAGAATCCGTTGACACTGGGCAACCTTGCCCTCGCCCAAATGGAACAGGGCAACTACGAGGGAGCCGAAGCCAGCCTGACCCGTGCGCTAAAGAACGATGACGAGGATGCCTTCTCCCTGTCGCTGATCGGCACGCTTCGTTATCGGCAGAAAAAATATGACGAGGCCCGCGACTATCTGGCCAAGGCGGTCAAACTGAATCCGGAGGACTCCCGCGCCCAGCATTTCCTCGGATCGGCACTCAACAACCTTGGCCAACGCAAAGCCGCCGAGACGGCGCTGCGCAAAGCGGTCCAAATCAAGCCGGGATATTCCGAGGCCCACCACAACCTCGCCGTGGTTTACGCCACTCAGAATCCGCCCTTCATTGCCTTGGCCAAGTTCCACTACGACAAGGCCATCGACGGCGGCCACAAAAAGAACGCCGACCTGGAAAAAATCCTCAATCGCGGCAATTAAACCGTCATGCTCGGGCAGTACGCCGAGGAACTGAGCGTCTCCACTCGCGGCCGCGCGCTCTACGAGATCACCCGTGAGGTGGCCGCGTTGGTTACGGCAAGCGGCTTTACAACCGGCTTGGCCACGCTGCACGTCCGGCACACCTCCGCCTCACTGCTCATCCAGGAAAACGCCGACCCCAGCGTGCGCACCGACCTCGAGTCGATCTTCGCCCGCCTGGCTCCCGACGCCGATCCGGTTTATGAGCACAATTATGAGGGCGACGACGACATGGCCGCCCACGTCCGCACCGCGCTGACCAACGTCAACCTCAGCATCCCCATCGCCGGCGGCTCAATGGTACTCGGCACCTGGCAGGGCATCTTCCTCTGGGAACACCGCACCCACCCCCACACCCGCCAAATCCACGTCCACATCACCGGCGAATAACCTCTGCCGGAAAAAATCCCAAGTTTTCGTTGACGGCAGAGATCCGTCCTGCTCAATTTCGGGCATGGCTTACTCCATTTCTTATCTTCGTCGTTTTGTCTTCGTCGCCGGTGCGTTTGCGCTTGGCCAAGCCGCTGTCCAAGCTGAAGTTAAGCTGCCGTCTGTCTTCGGAGATCACATGGTTTTGCAGCAGGGCCAGCGCCTCCCTGTCTGGGGCTGGGCCGAACCCGGCGAGTCGGTGACCGTCTCCATCGCAGGCCAGTCGCACACAACCGAGGCTGACAAAAACGGCGCATGGAATCTGCGACTAAAAAAAACCCTTAAAGCCTCCAAGTCACCCGTCGCCTTCACCGTCAAAGGGAGCAACACCATCGATTTCAAGGACGTGCTTGTCGGCGAGGTCTGGCTTTGTTCCGGCCAGTCAAACATGGAATGGCCCGTGCGCTCCTCAGACAATGCCGACAAGGAAATCGCTAATGCCAAGCATCCGTTGATTCGTCACATCAAGATTCCGCACCGGCCGAGCGACAAGGAAGAGCGAGATGTCACCACCGACGGTTGGCTGGTTTGCAGCCCGAAAACGGTGGGCAACTTCACCGCCGTTGGGTACTTTTTTGCGCGCCATCTTCAGGGCGAACTTGATGTGCCGATCGGGCTCCTCGGCTGCAACTGGGG
>DQOE01000083.1 GCA_015658765.1 Verrucomicrobiota bacterium
TACCAGCACATGCGCCAAGTCATCGCCGCCGCGAAGGCTGGCAAACACCTGATCATTGAGAAGCCGCTAGCGTTGAATCTGAAAGATTTGCGGGCGATGCAAAAGGCGGTGGCCAAGGCCGGCGTGCAGGCGTGCGTTTGTTTCGAGTTGAGATTCTCGAGTCAGTTCATCGCCACGAAGAGCGTGATCGATCGCGGGTTGCTGGGGCAGATTCACTACGGCGAGGTGGACTACTATCACGGCATCGGCCCGTGGTACGGGCAGTTTCGCTGGAACACCAAGCGCAACGCCGGCGGCAGTAGTTTGCTCTCGGCCGGTTGCCACGCAGTCGACGCGCTGCTGCTCTACATGGGCAACGACGTCGAGAGTGTCAGCAGCTACTCAACCGGCTCGGCAAACAAAGATTTCAAAAAATACGAGTACGACACGAGCAGCGTGACGATCCTCAAATTCAAGGACGGCCGCGTCGGCAAGACGGCGTCGGTCATCGACTGTCTCCAGCCGTATTATGTTCACACGCACCTCGTCGGGAGCGAAGGCAGTTTGCTGGACAACAAATTTCACTCGAACAAACTCGGCGGCCCAAGCGGTCTCGACAAAAACAAGTGGAGCGAGTTGTCGATGAAAATGGTCGACTCGGGCGATGTGAGCGACCACCCGTTCCAGTCGCAGTTCGAGGCGTTTTTTGCCGCCTTGGCCAAGGGCAAGCCGATGCCGTTGACCGACCTCGCCACGGCGGCCAAGTCGCACGAGGTCATCTTCGCCGCAGACTTGTCCGCGAAGAAAAACCGGCCGGTGAAACTTTCCGAGTTGCGTGCCTGACCCGACCGAACAGCCCCGGCAAGTCGCCATCGCCATCGCCGCTCACCCGGACGACATCGAGTTCATGATGGCCGGCACGCTACTGTTGCTGAGTGAGGCCGGTTGGGAGACGCACTGCCTCAACATCTCGAGCGGCAACTGCGGCAGCGTCAGCTTGAGTGCGGAGGAAATCGAGGCCAAGCGACTGTCCGAGGCGAGGGAGGCCACTGCCATACTTGGCGCAACTTTTCACCCGCCGTTTTCGCGCGATCTCGAGATTTTTTACGACCTCCGGCATCTGCGGCATTTGGCCTCGATCATCCGCGACGTGAACCCGTCGATCGTGCTGACGCATTCGCCGGAGGATTACATGGAGGATCACACCAACACCTCACGCCTGGCCGTGACGGCCGCCTTCTCGCGCGGCATGCCGAACTTCGGGGTCTCGCCCGCGCGACCGACGGTGGACGGCGAAGTGGCGGTGTACCACGGGATGCCCCACGGCCTGCGGGATGCCCTGCGGCGGCGGGTCGTGCCCGGGCTGTTCGTCGACACGACAAGTGTGCTCGAAACCAAGCGGCAGGCGCTCGCCGCGCATCGCAGCCAAAAGGAATGGCTCGATGTCAGCCAGGGGTTGAACTCGTACCTGCAAACGATGGAGGAAATGTCGCTGGCGCTTGGCCAGGCATCGGGGAAATTTCAGCACGCCGAGGGATGGCGGCGGCACTCGCACCTTGGCTTCAGCGCCGAAGAGATCGACCCGTTGAAACACGCGCTTGGCCAAGCGGCCTTGGCGAACGCGGACTACGAAGACGGTCTCGGTTAGGGGCAACCCCCACTCAAGCAACCAAGTCGAGAACGCGCTTGTCGTTCTCGTTGGCGGCCTGAAGCAGCTTTGCCGCAACGGCTGACTTCTCCCGGGATCTTACACGTAGTTGCGCCGCCTCCGCTGGTTCAGCCGTCAACGACTGCCTCAAGTTGCTCCAAGCCGATTGGAACAACTTCTGTGCGGAAAACTGGACAGCAGCAACCTGCATAATCACTCCCATTGTCGGCATGAGCTGGAAAAACTTAAGTTTTTTCCCGCCTTGGCTCGCGTCGCCGGCTCGCTACACTGCCGCCGTGCTGGACACGGAACTGATTCCCGCCGCCGAGGCGGACTCCAAATGGCTGATATTGCTGCTGCACGGGCTGGGCGACAGCATGGAGGGCTTCCGCTGGCTGCCCCGCGCGCTGAACAACCCAAGGCTCAACATCCTGCTCGTCAATGCGCCGGACGACTATTACGGCGGCTTTTCGTGGTACGACATCCTGAAGCCGGGTGCCGGTGTGGAGCGCAGCCGCGGCTTGTTGTTCGACCTGCTCGACCAGCAGCGCGATGGCGGCTTCGCCACGGAGCAGACGTTCCTGTTCGGTTTTTCGCAGGGTTGCCTGATGACGCTCGAGGTGGGTGTTCGCTATCCGCACCGGTTCGCTGGTCTGGTTGGCATCAGTGGCTACGCGCATGAGCCGGGGCAACTCGTCGCCGGGCAATCGCCCGTGGCCAAGGAGCAGTCGTTTCTCATCACGCACGGCACGGCCGATCCGCTTCTGCCGTTCGCAAAGACCAAAGCGCAGATGGAACAACTGCAGGCCGGCGGCATCCGCATGCAGTGGGAGGTGTTCGAGAAGGAACACACCATCCAAGGCGAAGCCGAGGTGGCGGTGATCCGGAAATTCGTCGAGGAACGAATGAAGCCGCTATGAGCGGAAGAGCAGCCGCGCGATCGCCGGCAGCAGCAGGATCGCGAAAACCATGTTCATCAAAAACATGAACATCAGCAGGATGCCCATGTCGGCCTGAAACTGCAGCGCCGAAAACGCCCACGTGCCGACACCGACCGACAGCGTCAACCCGGTGAATACCACCGCGCTGCCGACCTGCGTCATCGCGGCATCCATCGACTCGGCAAACGAAAGCCCCTTGCGCCGCTGCGCGACGAAGCAGCTGAACAGATAAATCCCGTAGTCCACCCCCTCGCCCACGCCCAGCGCCACCACCGGAAGCGTCGAGGTCTTCAGGCCGATCTCCAGCGCGTGCATCAGGCTGTGCGCCAACACCGAAACCAGCGCCAACGGCAGCACGATGCACACCACCGCCCGGAATGAGCGGTAGCTGGCAAGGCA
>DQOE01000412.1 GCA_015658765.1 Verrucomicrobiota bacterium
TGCAGAGCGAGTGGGCATCACGTCGCAACAACTCGCCGCCATGCAGCAGCGCCTCGCCAGCGGCAGCGCCGATGCCCAGACCGCACACGCCAAGCTAGGCGCAACCGGCCCGCAGGTCATCCTCGGCATCGACCCCTCGCTGCGCGGAACCGGCTACGGCGTCATCGACACCGCCCAAGCCACACCGGCCACCCTCAGCCAAGGCACCATCCGCTGCCCCGCCGATTGGCCGCTCTCCCGCTGCCTGAGGGAGATCACAGAAACGCTCGAGGACATTCTCCAAAAAACCAAGCCCACCATCGCCGCTGTTGAGGGCCTGTTCTTCGCGCAAAACATCCGGACCGCACTCGTCATGGGCCAGGCACGCGGAGCCGCGTTGGCCGCCTTGGCCAAGGCCGGGCTGGACGTGTTCGAGATCGCGCCGCGCAAGGTCAAGCAGGCCATCGTCGGCTACGGCGCAGCGCAGAAGGAAGCCGTCGCCAAGATGGTGCAGACCCGGCTTGCCCTGCCCGAACTTCCGGCGCCCGACGCCGCCGACGCACTTGCCATCGCCCTCACCTACGCCCAATCCGCCAACTCCCCAATCCCCGACCCATCCATCAAGCCGGTGTAGCCCCTGCGCCTGGCCAAGCGCGGGCGGAGTTCTGAAACTCTTTCGAGATTGTCCGGATTGTACAGCCCCTGTAGCTTCCCTCGCCGGTGCAACTTAACCACCCAATCCGATCCAACGCAGTGGAAGCGAGGCATTTCTCGGTTCTGCTCGGCTGCATCTACCTGCTTGGCTGTAGTCCGGCCGAACAGTCCAAGGAACAGGCGGCCACGTCGGCGACACCTCAACCGGAACTGATGGAAGCCAAGGTGGATGCCGCTACGGGCCAAGCGGCGCTCCAAACGTTGGCCAACGAGCAAGTTCGATTCGACCAAACGATTTTTCGCCACGAGGTCGATGCCCAGGCTTACGAGAGCACGTTTGTCGCGCTGTGGGATCGCCTGCGCTCCACCGATCCGTTCGAGGTGCTGCGCCAATTTCCATTCGTCCGGCTAGAGTTGCCGCTGCACTCAGAGTGGGAACCTCTGCCCTTGGGCGTGCCAGGCATCCGACAGGCTTCGCTCGATGGTGAAGCGATCGCGATTGATCATTCCGCTTACCTAACGCGGTTGAACGAACTGAAGGCGGCCGGGTGGAAGATTATCCAGACCGAGTGGCACCACTCCGAATTTCGCCCGGGCAAAAACGGCCAAGCGCCACAGTCGGTGGTCTCGTTCGAGATCCATTCCGCGAACACGGGCGATGAGCGGCGCGCCATCGTCAAGGGCCAACTCGAAGTGACATGGACGGCGAACAAAACCCGCTCCGGCCTGCGCATCCCCGGGACGATCAAGGTGCGGGACACTGCGATCACCGACCACACCGGAAAGCCCGCGTTCACCGAGTTGCTGCAGATCGACCCGAAAGAAGTCGATGCCAAGCTCTACCCGCGCGTGAGCCCGCTGATCGTTTACGACCTGAACCAGGACGGCCTACCGGAGATCGTCCTTGCCGGTTGCAACCTCGTTTACTGGAACCAGGGCGGCGGCCGGTTCCAACACGAACCGATGCTCAGGAATCCCATCATGCCGCTTGGCGAGGCGGGGATTCTTTCCGACTTCAACGGCGACGGCCATGTGGACTTCGTCTCGACCGGAAAAGAGGACGGCCTGTTGCGACTCTGGACCGGCAGCGCCGGCGGACAGTTCACCGCCAAACCGAGCGTCTGTTTTCAGGGCAGGTACGAAAACCAGCACACGATGACGGCTGCGGACATCGACCTTGACGGCGACCTCGATCTCTTCGTCGGCCAATGGAAACAGCCGTACCTGCGCGGCTCGATGCCGACCCCGTATTACGACGCCAACGACGGTTACCCTGACACGCTGTTGCTGAACAACGGCACGGGGCAGTTCACCGACGGCACCGAGGCGGCCGGCCTCTCGGCCAAGCGGAACCGCCGCACCTACAGCGCCTCGTTCGCCGACCTCGATGGCGACCACGATCTCGACCTGCTCACTGTTTGCGACTTTTCGGGGATCGACCTTTACCGCAACAACGGCCATGGGGAATTCACAGACATGACAGACCGGTGGGTGAAGCAGCGACACGGCTTCGGGATGTCCCACACCGTGAACGACTTTGATGGGGACGGTGCACTGGACATCTACATGGTCGGCATGAGTTCCACCACGGCACGGCGCCTTGACCAGCTGGGGCTGGGTCGAGAGGGCTTTGAAAAACTCGACGCCATGCGTGCGCCAATGACCTACGGTAACCGACTATACATCGGCGGCAAGACCGGCTTCCACCAGCCAGACTTCAGCAGCGATGTCGCCCGCACAGGCTGGTCGTGGGGTTGCAGTTCGGCGGACTTCGACAACGACGGCGACATGGACCTCTACGTCGCCAACGGCCACCTGAGCGGCAACTCCGCCCTCGACTATTGCACCCGCTTTTGGTGCCACGACGTGTACACCGGCACCTCCAAGCCGAACGCAACGCTGGATACCTTTTTCTCCGGCACACTGCAGGGACTCGGCTCAAACTATTCGTGGAACGGATTCGAGCACAACCACCTGTTCCTGAACCGCGACAACACCGGCTTCAGCAACGCGGCATTCCTTTTGAACACGGCATTTGAGTTCGATGCACGGTCGGTGGTGCTCGCCGATGTGGATGTCGACGGACGGACGGATCTGCTCGTCGTCCAGTATGATGCCAAGGCACGACAGCAACGGTTGTTCGTGATGCGAAACCAGATCCAAACCAAAGGCAACTGGGTTGGCCTGCACATTCCCGACCGGCCCGGCCTGCCTGCCAACGGGGCAACCGTTCAACTGCACACCGGCAACCGCAACGATGTGCGTCAACTCGTCACCGGCGACTCGTTCACCGCGCAGCACCCTGCGACGGCCCACTTCGGCTTGGGTGAAAATCAGATGGTCGATAAATTGGTGATCCGTTGGCCAAGCGGCAAGACCGTCACCCTGACGCAGCCGGCCGTCGGCCAATATCACCGACTGAAAATTTAGTCCGATGAATCGGCAGCCTCATGCTGCTTCAAATCCTCCTCAAGGAATCGGGTGACCTCCTTAAACTTGGCCTCGTTCTCCGGGTTGGCGTCGGTGAGGGTTTGGTGTGCCTCCAGGCTGGTGCGGGTGAGTTCGGTTTTGTCCGGCGCTTCGCCGGCCTCAACCGTCTCAGCAGCCTCCGCTTGGTCAAGCGACTCTGCAGTACTGAACAACTCGAGGATTCCCAGGTTGTCGAGCAGGACGCGAACCGGCTCCGTTGGTCTGTAGAGTGAAAAACCCCCATCCGGTTCCGACTGGCCAAGGGTGCGGTTCAGACCAACCAACACCCCGAGAAATGTGCTGTCCATCAGTTGGCAGTCGCTCAAGTCTAGCGTGAAGACCCGGCGGCCTCGCTCAATGAGACTGTTGATGACGCGCTTGAAAGGGACGCTGGACAGGCAGTTCGCTCGGCCCGTTATGCGAACCACAGCCCGCTCCCCAAGATCCGCCACATAAAGTTTTGCAGGTGCAA
>DQOE01000142.1 GCA_015658765.1 Verrucomicrobiota bacterium
CCGTATTCGCAGAACCGGCCAAGGTCGTTGCGGAGTAGATCGGTGATCATCACGAGCTCGGAGCGGTCCTTGGCGCTGGTCTGCAACTCGTAACCAAGCCGCGCGTCGAGATCGGGCGACGTGCCGCGCGGGCGCGTGCCCTTGATCGGTCGGGTGGTGACATGGTCGCCGCTCAACCGCAGGAACTGTTCCGGCGACGAGCTGGCGAGTTGAAAGTCGCCGCACTGCATGAACGCCGAGAACGGCGCGGGCGACGCAGTGGCCAGTCGCTGAAAGAGCGTCCAGCCATCGACGCCCACTTCCGCGGCCAGGCGATGCGTGAGGTTGGCCTGATAAATGTCGCCCCGCCAAATGTAGTCGATGATCCGCCGCACGCCGTCGCAGTAGCTTTCGCGCGACATCGTCGAGGTGACTTGCGGCATCGTCGCTTGGCCAAGAGGCGGCTCGGCGGCGGGCGCTTGGCAAAGCGTGCCGAGTTGCCCGAGCCAAAACGCGGCGGCGGCTTGGGCGCGTTCGTCGGAGCGATCGCCCTCTTCGCCGAGACCGGTGGAGATCAGCCACGCCTTGTCGATTTTGTGATCGAACACGACGAGGCTGTCGTAAAATCCAACGCTGCATTCCGGCAGCTCGAGGTCGTTGTGGGTCGTCAGCGGCAAATGTGGCTCGACGAACTGTTTCAGCTCGTAGCCGAAGTAGCCGAAGCAGCCGCCGAGGGGAAACGGCAGGTCGATCTCCTCGAGCAGCTCGTAGCGGTTGGCCAGGCTCTCGAGCAGTTTCCACGGGCTGCCAAACAGCGTGCGGCGGCCGGCGGCCGACTCGATTTCGCAGCGCGAGCCGTACGACTCAAACCGCAAAAACGGCCTCGCGGCGACGAGGCTGAAGCGTTCGCCGTGCTCCATCGTGCCGGAGCGCAGCAGGATCGTTCCCGTCTCGGCGTGAAGCCGTCCGGTGAGCGATTCCGGCGTATGTCGCGTCTCAATTTCCTGGATCAGCGGGCAGGGCATCGGCGGTCAAAGTTCAAGTAGTTTACGCAGGCCGCGGTTGCTTTTGAGCGGGCTGACGAGCGAGAGGCAAAGGCGTTCCGGCCGGAAAAAATCGCGCGCGACGCGGCGGATGTCGCCGGGCCGGATCTCGTTGAGGCGGGCCTTGATTTCGTCCGGCGGGATGATCTGGTCGAAGCCGAGCAACTGTTCGCCGACCCAGTTCATCTGGCTCTCGGTGCTTTCGAGCGAGAGCTCGAGCTGGCCGATGAGGTAGTCGCGGGCGCGGCGCAGCTCGCGGGCGCCGGGCGGTTTGTCGCGGAGGCGTCGCAGCTCGTCGAGGGTCAGCTTGAGTGCCTTTTGCGTGTGGGCGGTGTCCAGCCCGGCGGCGATCGTGAGGCTGCCGGTGTCGTGATAAAAGTTGGGCGTCGAGTAGATGCTGTAGGCCAAACCGTGCTCCTCGCGGATGGACTGGAAGAGGCGCGAGCTCATGTTCTCGCCGAGGATCACATTGGCCAAGCGCAGGGCAAACCGCCTCGGGTCGTGCCGTGAACAGGTGCGGATGCCCAGTGCAAACTGCGTCTGCTCCATGTCGCGGGTGAACAGCTTGATCTCCGGACGCGCCTGGCCGTTCACGGCGGGGAACCAGCTCGAGCGCTTGCCGGTGGGGACGCGTCCGGCCAAGCGCTTGGCCAAGTCGAGCAAATCACGGTGGCGGATGTCCCCGGCGGCGACCACGACCGTCGAGCCGCTGACGTAGTGGCGGGCGTGGAAGCCGGCGAGCTCGCGGCGGCGGGTGCGGTTGAGGGTGCGCTCGTCGCCGGCGATGGAGCGGCCAAGCGGCTGGCCGGGCCAGAGCGACTCGTCGGACAACTCGAGCACGTGCTGCGACGGCTGGTCGAGTGTCATGGCGATTTCCTCCTTGATGACGCGGCGTTCGCGGGTGATTTCCTGCCGGTCAAAAACCGGGTTGAGATACATGTCGGCCAGCACGTCCATCAGCTTGGCGGCTTGGCCGGCGTGGGCTCGGGCGTGGTAGCAGGTGCTCTCCTCGCTGGTGCAGGCGTTGATGTATCCGCCGAGGCCCTCGACCTCCTGCGAGATCCGGGCGGCGGAGCGGAGCGGCGTGCCCTTGAAAAGCATGTGCTCGAGGAAATGGCTGATGCCGGTCTCGCCCGCGCGCTCGCAGCGGCTGCCGACGGCCGACCAGATGCCGAGGCTGACGCTGGCCATGTGCGGCAACTCGGCCGTGGCCAATCGGAGCCCATTGGGCAATCGGGTGATATGATACATTCGTTGAATTAGCGCCCCACTCCGGGGGGCTGATTAAACGGTGATAAACGGGCAGCGGTCAATCCCGTCCGTACCCGTTGGTTGCATTAAGAATGTTTGACTCAGGCAGGTTTTCAATTTAACTGAGCTTATGCAGATTGAGAGCTTGCGGGTTTTTTGTGACTTGGCCGAGAGCCGGAGTTTCACCAGTGCGGCGCGGATCAACCAGATCACGCAGTCAGCGGTGAGCCAGCAGATCAGCTCGCTTGAGAGGCATTTCGACACGCTGCTGGTCGAGCGCAGCAAGAAGATGTTTCGGCTGACCAAGGAGGGTCAGTTGCTCTACGACCACAGCAAGGAGATCATCAACACCTTCGAGACGCTGACGAGCCGGATACAGTCGCTGCAAAATGTGGTGTCGGGCAACATTCGCGTCTCGACGATTTACTCGATCGGGCTGCACACGCTGCCGCCGTTCCTGAAAAAATTCCTGAAAAAATTCCCCACCGTGAACGTGCACGTCGAGTACAGTTACGCGGACAAGATTCTCGAGGACGTGCTGAGCAACGTGGTGGACCTTGGCCTCGTGGCTTATCCGGGCAAGGACAACAAGCTGAACATCATTCCGCTGATGGAGGAGTCGCTGGTGTTGATCTGCGAGCCGGGTCATCCCTTAGCCAAGCGCGGGCAAATCAAGCTCGCCGACATTGCGGGGGAAAACCTGGTCGGTTTTCACATCGACATCCCGACCCGGCGCGGGATCGACCGCGTGCTGCGGGAGAAGAAAATCGCCGTCCACCCGGTAATGGAGTTCGACAACATCGAGACCGTCAAGCGGGCGGTGGAGATCGGCAGCGGCGTGGCGATTGTGCCGGAGGTGACCATCGTGCCGGAGGTCAAGCTTGGGAGCCTGGCCAGCGTGAAGTTCAGCGACGTGCAACTCGCCCGGCCCGTGGCGGTGGTGCACAAGAAAAGCAAGGTCCTCTCCCCGGCGCTGGA
>DQOE01000203.1 GCA_015658765.1 Verrucomicrobiota bacterium
AGCACCTCGTCCATGCGCATCATGCACATGAGGCGCGGATGGCCATTGACCTCGGCGCTGCACGAGCCGCATTTGCCGGCCTTGCAATTCCAGCGGCAGGCGAGATCGTTGGCGCTCTCGGCCTGGATTTGGTGGACGGAGTCGAGCACCACCATGCCCTCGGTGACGTCGGTGGAGAAATCCTGATACCCTCCGCCCTCGCCGTCGCCGCGCCAGATTTTAAAATCCACCTTCGCCATTATTGGTTGTCCTTGATGATTTTTTTCTGCTGGTCGGTTTGTGGCACCACCGACACCTTTTCGATCTCCATCGCGCCGTCACTGCCCTTGCGCAAAAGCAAATTGTGCTGGCCCCAATCGTCGGGATCCTTGTCCGGAAAATCATTGCGCGTCTGTGCACCACGGCTTTCCCGCCGCTCCAACGCCGCCCGCGCGGAGGCCTCGCTGACAGTTAGCAGGCATTTCAAATCCAGCGCCGTATGCCAGCCGGGATTGTATTCGCGATTGCCCGGTGCGGCGGCCTTGGGCGCTCGCTCGGCGAGCTTGGCGATGTCGTCGATGGCTTCCCTCATGAGCCCGTCCTCGCGGATGATTCCCACCTTGTCCTGCATCATCTCCTGCAATTCGCGCTGGATTTCGTAGGGATTTTCGCCGTCCCCGTCGCGCTCCAGCGGTTCCAGTGCGGCTTTGGCGAGGGCGTCCACCTCGGTGTCATCAATTTCACCGCCCTCATTTTCCTGCGCAAATTTCGCCGCGTACTCACCCGCACGCTTGCCGAAAACGAGCAAATCCGAAAGCGAATTCCCGCCCAACCGATTTGCGCCGTGCAGCCCTGCCGCCACCTCGCCGGCGGCGAACAAACCGGACACGGTCGACATCTGCGTCTCCGCATCCACGCGCACGCCGCCCATCACATAATGCGTCGTTGGCCCGACCTCCATCGGCTCCTTTGTGATGTCCAAATTCGCCAACTGTTTGAACTGGTGATACATGCTCGGCAGCTTCTTTTTGATGTGCTCCTCGCTATTGGTGAACTTCTCCTTAATCCACGCGATGTCGAGGAACGCCCCGCCGTGCGGACTGCCGCGTCCCTCGCGAACCTCCTTCAAAATGCACCGTGCCACATGGTCGCGTGTCAGCAACTCCGGCGGTCGGCGCGCCTCCTTGTCGCCGGTCACGTAGCGCCATCCTTCCTCCGGCGTGTCGGCAGTGGAGTCCTTGTAAAGCTCCGGAATGTCGTCGAACATGAACCGCTTGCCCTCGCTGTTCGTTAAAATACCGCCCTCGCCGCGCACGCCCTCGGTCACCAAAATCCCCCGCACGCTCGGCGGCCAAACCATTCCCGTGGGATGGAACTGGATGAATTCCATATCCAGCAAATCCGCCCCCGCGTGATACGCCAGCGAATGGCCGTCGCCGGTGTACTCCCAACTATTGCTCGTTACCTTGAACGCGCGCCCGACGCCACCGGTCGCCAGCACGATGGACTTCGCCTTGAAGAGCCGAAACCGCCCGCGCTCGCGGTCATAGCCAAACGCGCCCACCACGCGGTCGCCATCCTTCAACAACTCGATGACCGTGCACTCCATGTAAACCTCGAGCCCCTGATGAATGCCGTGGTCCTGCAGCGTGCGAATCATCTCCAGCCCCGTGCGGTCGCCCACGTGCGCCAGCCGAGGATACGCGTGTCCGCCGAAGTTGCGCTGCAAAATCCGCCCATCCTGCGTGCGGTCAAACAGCGCCCCCCATTCCTCCAGTTCATGCACCCGTGCCGGCGCCTCCTTGGCGTGTAACTCCGCCATCTTCGGGTTGTTCAAATATTGCCCTCCACGCATCGTGTCGGCAAAATGCGTCTCCCATCCATCGCGTTCATCCACGTTGGCCATCGCCGCCGCCACGCCGCCCTCGGCCATCACAGTGTGCGCCTTGCCCAGAAGGCTTTTGCAGACCAGTCCCACCGAACAGCCTTCAACCGCCGCTGCCCCAATAGCTGCTCGCAATCCCGCGCCGCCTGCACCGATCACCAGCACGTCATGTTCGTGTGTTTGAAAATCTCCCATTTAAATTTTCTTAAAAAATCCGGTAATCCGTCCACGTGCCGTTGGCGCACATCCACACGTACGCATCCGTGAAACCCACCCAAAAAAGGCTGCACCACGCAAAAAGCATGTGCCGCGAGTTGAGGCAACCGACGCACTCATAACACTTCGAGCGAATGGGCGTTTTCGACAATAGATTGATGCCGCCACCAATCAAATGCCGGAACGAATGGCAGCCAAAAGTATAGCCCCCGAGAAAAATCACATTCCCCCACAGCACGAGACTACCGATGCCCAAGCCAAACTGCGTTTCGCCTGCGGCCAAAGCCTTGCCGCTTGAGTCCGTGCTGAACTGAATCCCGAGAAACGCATCATACGCGAGAATGAAAATGAACACGGCCGCCACGTAAAAAAAGTAGCGATGGATGTTTTGGAAAATAAGCGGGAACCGTTGCTCACCGCGATAGGAATCGCGCGGCTCACCCACCGAGCAATTGGGCGGATCGCCCCAGAAGGCTTTATAGTAGGCGCCCCGATAGTAGTAACACGTGAACCGGAACCCCGCCGGCGCCCAAAGAATCAGAAAGGACGGTGAAACCCACAAAGGCGCCCAAGCTGGCATGGTCCCCAGCCATGCATGGTCGTGCATGGCATTTCGCACTTCATCGGTCACCCAGGACAGGTTGGGATGGAAATAGAGGATGGGAGAGAAAAACGGGGACAGGTAGTTGGTGCCATCCTGAATGGCGAGGAAATCTTGACCCATGAACGCCCGCCAAGTGGAGTACCCGATGAACGCTGACAGCCCGAGGAAGGTTAGCAGCGGTTGCACCCACCACGCGTCGCGTCGCATGGTTTTTCCAAAACCTGTGTCTGTGAGGGAAGCTTGTCCGTTAGCCATCTGTTGAACCAAACGCCCGAAAGGGCGTTGCGGGAGGCTACCGATGCCCGGTCTACGAATCAAGAACAGACTGGCAGCAATCGCCGCTGGCCAAGCTCGTGGGGGAGCTACATGATTTCCTTTAGCAGGATGCCGAGGAGGTCTTCGATTTTTATCCGGCGCTGCTCCATGCTGTCGCGATCGCGGAGGGTGACGGTGTCCTTGGTTGCGTCGCCATTTTCGCCGATCGTGTCGAAGTCGATTGTGACACCGAACGGCGTGCCGACTTCGTCCTGGCGGCGGTAGCGCCGGCCGATCGCGCCGGTTTCGTCGTAGAACACGGTCATGTATGGCTGGAGCAGGGCGCGGACTTCCATCGCCTTGGCCACCAGCTCCGGCTTGTTTTTGAGCAGCGGGAACACACCCACCTTAACCGGCGCGATGCGCGGGTGAAAATGCATCACCACGCGGGTCTCGGTTTTGCCTTTTTCGTTGGTGATCTCCTCCTCGTCGTAGGCGTCGCAGATGAACGCCAGCACGGTTCGGTCGGCGCCGGCGGCTGGCTCGATAACGTGCGGTACAAAGCGTTCCTTGGCCTCCTCGTCGTGGTAGGTGAG
>DQOE01000141.1 GCA_015658765.1 Verrucomicrobiota bacterium
CCGTATTCGTAGTCGCCCTTCAGCCGAATCCTCTCTCCGGCGGCGAGGAACGTCAGCGAGCCGAACCGCACGCGGTCCATCTGAACCGCCAGCGCGTACAGGTCGGCCATCAGGCGCCACTCGGTGGTGAGTTCCTCGAGCGTGATGTCGATGCCCATGCCGCCCGGGTCGGCCGGTCCGCCATGGGCGACCTTCGAGCGCGGCGGCAACGTCGGTGCGCCGGGGAGTTTCTTTTTCATCTCGAAGGCGCGCTGTTCGAACTCGCGGATGCGCTCGAGGTGCTCGGTGACGCGAGCCTTGGACGCCGTACCCAGCGGGGAGTTGGCGCCGGTGTAAAACTTGTACTGCCCCACGACGGTGTCGAGCACGCTGCGCTTGAGCCGCTGCTTGCGGGCATCCCCGCCGACATCGACGGACACCATGCCGAACACGCGGTCAAACAGGTCGCGCGGCTTCTCCTGCATCGTCCCGGCGACGGTGCCGTTGGCGTGATAGCTGTGAACGTATCGCCCGACGCGGCTCCGGCGAAAGTACGTCCCGCCGATCAGCGTCGGCACCATTCCGACCGGCATGCCGTCGGGATAAAAAGTTTTGCGAATGACCTGGTCAATGGAGGGGCCGCCGGCCTTGGCCTCGCCCCCGGCCGGCATGGCCGTGAACGAGCCGGTCGCGCCGTCGTAGTGGGCGTTGATGCCGCTGACATCGCAGCGAACCTGATCCACCTTGCGCATGACGAGCAGCTTGTCGCGGAGTGGCTTGAGCGGCTCGAGCACGCCTTCGAACCCCTCCGTTTGCAGCGGGGCGGGCACGCCGAGCCCGAAAAACACGTTGAACGCCCGCACCGGCACGGCCTTGGCTTTCGCGGCCAGTGTCATTTCCTCCAGCAGCGGCAGACCGATCGTGATGCCGCCCAGGCCCTTGAGCGCGGTTCGTCTGTTCATTCTGTTCATCAGTTTGCCTCGGTTTGTGTTTTTTGCACCAGGTCGCTTTTTATGATGGCCCGCATCAGGCTGGCATAGGTTCCGCCCCCCTTCTGCGCGGCTTGGTGAACCTTGTCAAGCGTGCGGGAATCCGCCGGGCCAAGCGGCCGGCCCAGCGCGAACTGGGCCACCTTCCACGTCAGGCATTGCTGGACGCGGTCGCTGCCGGCAAGCAGGTTCATCAACTCGGCGGAGGAGTCGTACGGCACCGTCTTGGCCGTGCCGGGAAAGAGGATTTCGCCGTCGTCACGGAGGGTGTTGCCGTGCTCGTCCTTTTCGTGAAACGCGCCGATGCCGTCGAACTTTTCCAACCCGAACGCCAGCGGCTCGAACTTGATGTGGCAGCCGCCACAAGTCTTGTCCGCGATGCGTTTTCTGGCGATGTTGCGCTGGGTCAAACCGGCCTTCGATGGCACCGGCTCAGTGTTGACCGATGGCGGCGGATCTTTCACCCCGCTTCGCAGGAGGTCGCGCAGCACGAAGAGTCCGCGCGTCACCATCGACGCCTCATCGCCGCCGATGGTCAACACGCTGCCCTGGGTCAGCAAGCCACCCCGCTCGGGAACGGATTTCAGGTCGTACCGGGCCAGGCCCCCGCCCTGCACCGGCAGACCGTAGTGCCTGGCCAAGCGCGGCGTGGCGTAGGTGAGTTTGGCGTTGAGCAGGTCGGCCAACGGGCGGTTTTGTTTCCAGACCACGTCGTCGAAAAATGCAATCGTCTCGGCGCGCATGTCGTTGGCCAAGTCGGCGTTCCACTGCGGGAACTTTTCCGGGTTGGGCTTCATGTTGGCCAAGCGCCCGAGGTTGAGCCATTCGTGGACGAACTCGGCGGAGCGCTTGGCTGCGCGCGGGTCGTCGAGCATTCGTTTGAGTTGAGCCTCCAAGCTGTCGTCCTCGAAGAGTTGGCCGTTCTCGGCCGCCTCGAGCAGTTGAGTATCGGGCGGCGCACCCCAAATGATGTAGCTCATGCGGGAGGCCAACTCGTACTCGCTCACCGGCCAGGCGGTGCCGTCGCCGCGCTCGTTCTCGACGCGATAGAGGAAGCGGGGCGACTGCAGCATCGCCTCGACCAGCAGCGAGAGCGCCTCCTCGAACGTCCCCCCGGCGGCAGCCACCGTGGTGGAAATCCCGCGAAACGCCGCCACCTCGTGCTCCTCGAGCGGCGCGCGCAAAAGCCATTTGCCCATCTTGGCCACGAGATCGCGCATGACGTCGTCGGTGAATCCTCGTTTCCTGGAGAAGCGTTTGGCGAATTGCCGCACGTTCATTTTGCCGACGATGATGCCGGCAAGCCTCGAGTAGGCCTCGATGTGCTTGAGATCGACGGTGAGATTGTAGGCGGTGTTGCTGAAGCCGTCGGCCCGAATGTCCGGCGGCAGGGTTTCCCGCGCCTCCCTCGCGATGTCCACGCCGGTCAGGCTCCGCACGGTCTCAATGTACTCCGGCACCGTGAGGCGGCGCACCCAGTTTTGGTTGACGCGCCAGTCATGCGTGTGGGCCAGCGGGTCGATTTCCTCGCCGGCCCAAACGGCACCGTCGTCGATCCACTTTCGCAGCAGTTTCTTTTCGTCCACGCTCAACGGATCACGCTCGTTCGGCATGTCGTCCGCCTCGACGACCTCCCACAACAGGCTCTCCGCCGACTTGCCGGGAACGATCACGGTCTCCTTTTTCGCGGTGGCGAACGCGGTCGATTTTTTTGAAAGATCCAGCCTGCCCTTGTGGTTCACTGTGTCGTGGCACTCGAGACAATGGCGCGAAAGTAACGGCGCAATTTCCCGGTCAAAAAACTGTTCCTTCGGGGACTGTTTCCGCGTGGCCAGTTGCGCGCCGGTGGATCGGGCGTTCACGCCGGCCTTGAAATGTTGCGCGACTTCCCCAACCGACAAGTCCCGGCTGTAAATCGCCACGAGATGAAACGTCCCCAGCCAGGGCCGGTCGCTGGAAAGCTCGTTGGCCAGGGCCAGGCGGTACTTGCCGTTCCAGTTTGCCATTGCGCCGGGCACGCGCTTTTCCGCCTGCTGTTCGCCGTTGAGAAAAAGTCGCGCGCGGCCGCCCCGGTTGCGGGTGTACACGATGTGAGTCAACCGGGGAGCCAGACTGCGGCCGGGGCTGTTCAGCGAGGGGATGCCGTTCCCGCTGGTCTTGGTGGTTCGCAGCCGCACGTCCACCTTGTCGCCCTCCTGGCCAAGCGTGAAGTTGCGCTCGGAACTGCCGCCCGACAGCGTGACCATCCGCGCCGGGCCGTCCTGCTTGGCGTTGGCCGGACGCACCCACGCCTCGATGGTGATCTCGCCGGAGCGGCGCACGGCGTTGAATACCTTGGCCGCCGGCTTGTCGGAGCGAATGAGCGTCTTGCCGCGCACCTCGAGCGTGCCCTTGGTGCGGCGTACGTTTTTCGGGTTCTCGATTTTCAGGTCAAGCGGCTTACCGACGCCGGAGCGATCCTTGACGATGCTGCCCTTGGCCAAGCGGAAATCGTACAGCGCCACCAAGCCATCCCCGCTCCGATCGGCCGACCACGCGCTGGCCGGCCTGGCCAAGCCGACCAGAAAAAAACACACCACAAGTTGACTGAATTTAACCCTCACACGCTTGGCATCGACCGATGCTTCCCTCCCATCTGATGTTCGATTTTTTTCAACGAACGGAGTTTGCCTCATCCTGCCGGTTGAAAACAAGGTTTTTTGCCTGTCCGGTAATCCTTCCCTCACCCGTTCGATTCCGCTAGCCTTTCGCGGTTGAATACGGTGCCGTTGGTGAACCCATGATCTCGACCTCCATCATTGCGCTTTTGATGATCGTCCTGTTGGCGTTTGTCATTCTGGTGGTCATCATCCTGCTGGATCACCGCAAGAACGCAGAGGAACTGAGCCAGTTGGAGGGTGGCAACACGGTTGAGCCATCAGCCATCAGCGAGGAAGCGTCCATCACCATTCACGAGTCGTGCAAAACCGGCAACATGCGGGAGCTAAACCAATGGCTGTCGCTGGGGGTGGATCTCAACCAAAAGGATGATAATGGATATGCGCCGCTCCATCATGCCTGCGAATACGGACACGAGGATGTGGTCCGAAAACTTCTCGATCGCAAGGCCAAGGTGAACCTCCTGACGAAAGCCACGCTCCTGAGCCCCATGGCCTGTCTCGTGCTCGGCAGGCTCAATGACAGACTCAGTGAGCCGGAGATGGTCAGGATCATCGGCACGCTCAAGATGGCCGGTGGCGACATCAACCCCACATCGGAGGAAGCCGTGCCTCCGGTCAAGGCGGTCATCACACGAGGCAACATGCAACATCTGGATTTCTTCATGTCACTGCATGTGTTCATTTTTGTCGTGGACAGTGACAAGCGCTTGATGCTGCATCACATTGCGCTCAACCCGAACGAAAACTCGATGGCGATTGTGAACTGCTCGTCGAGCGGGGCTTGGACGTCAACGCGCAGGACTGCGACGGAAACACTCCCCTCCACCTGGCCATGTCACCGTTCCAACGGGAGGTGGCCAAGTATCTGGTCGACTCAGGCGCCGACCCGAAAATCAAAAACTGGAAGGGAATCAGCCCTCACAAAATGGTGCAGCAGGATATCGTCAAATTCCTGAGTCACACTTGAAACGGGCGAGAAAAAATGGTGGAGCCGACTGGTCTCGAACCAGCGACCCCCACAATGCCATTGTGGTGCTCTACCAACTGAGCTACGACCCCACCAAGGGGACGGC
>DQOE01000156.1 GCA_015658765.1 Verrucomicrobiota bacterium
TGACGCAGCGTGACCTTGAAACCGTTGAGCAGCGTCGGCAAATACAGCCGCTCCCACCAGGTCAGTTCTGTGCGATCCACTTTCATTGTCCCGTCCTCAACTGTGCAGCACCCACAGCACGATTGCCGTCAGGATGATGTTGGCCAAGCTCGCCGGCAGGAACCGTTTCCAGCCGATGTTCATCAATTGATCGTAGCGGAAACGCGGCAACATCCAGCGAACCCAGATCATCAAACCAAGGAACACCATCGTCTTGGCAATGAACACCGCGATGTGCAACAACCCCTGGCCAAGCGATTCCGCCGGCGTGTTGAAAAAGTCGCCAAGCGGCAACGTCCAGCCGCCGCAAAACAACACCACCATCAGCGCCGAGCCGGCGATCATCGCCGCGTATTCGCCCATGAAAAACAGCGCGAACCGCATCGAGCTGTATTCGGTGTTATAACCGGCGACCAGTTCCGTCTCCGATTCCGGCAAGTCGAACGGCAGTCGGTTCGTCTCGGCGAAAATCGCGATCAGGAAAATCGCAAACGCAATCGGCTGCTTGAACACGAGCCAAGCGCCGCTGGCCTGATAGTCGATCACCGCGCCGAGGTTGAGATCGCCCACCAGCATGAACACCGGCACGACCGCCATGCCCATCGCAATCTCGTACGAGATCATTTGCGCCGTCGCTCGGATGCTGCCGAGGAACGGATACTTTGAGTTCGAGGCGTAGCCGGCCAACACGATGCCGTACACACCCAGCGACACGATGCCGAACGTGAACAGGATGCCGACATCAAGATCGGCAATCACCATCTTCTGTGCCCCCAGCATCGAGCCGAACGGCACCACGGCAAGCACGACAATCGACGGCACCAGCACCAGCGCCGGGGCCATCCAGTAAAACGCCTTCCGCACATGAGCGGGAGTGAGATCCTCCTTCACAAGCGACTTGATCCCGTCGGCCAGCGGTTGGCCAAGGCCCAGCAGCTTGATGTTCGTAAACGGAATACCGACGCGGTTCGGCCCGATGCGATCCTGAATCCACGCCGAGATACGGCGCTCGGCGACGACCGCGTAGGCGACCATTGGCATTACCACAGCGAACACCGCGATCACCTTGAGCAGCGTCAGCGCCCACGGCTCGCCGAACAGTCCTGTGATCGAGGCGAGCATTACAATTTCACGTCCGCGCCCTTGTCTCCGAGACCGGCCCACGTCAGGCCAGCGGCCTTGAACGCCTTCACCTCGCCGGCCATTTGGTTGAACAACCCCTCGATGCTGTTGAAGCCGTCGAGGCCGGTGACGTTGTGCACGAGCTCGTGCAGCACTTCCCACTCCGGCATCGCGTCGCCGGGCGGCTCGAGGGCTTTTGTAAATTTCTGCACGCGCCCCTTCACGTTCGTGAACGTGCCGCGCTTCTCGGCGTGTGAGCAGCCCGGCAGCAGATAGTCGGCCTTCCCCGTCGTGGCGTTGGGCAAAATGTCGCTGACGATCAGCATTTTCAACTTGCCGAGCAGCTTGGCGTCGATGCCGTGCTGCGTGACGTCCTCGCCGTACACGATCAGCGTCGTGATTTTGCCGGACGCGATGCCCTTGACGATGGCGGACAATTTCGAGCCAACGCGCTGGGTCGTGACGCCGATCAACTGCGCGCCGGTGGTGTTCGGGTTGCGATCGCCGGCGACGAGCAGGTGATCGGCCTCACCCTTGCGCGGTACGGAGTCGGTCAACGCCTTGTAGCGCTTGGCCAATTTGTTCAGCAGAAAAAGCTCCTCGTTGGTTTGCCGCGCCGACGCGACGATCGCGACCGAGCCTTCGGCGGCCTTGGCTAAGTGCCCGGAAATCTCCCGCAACGCGCTTGGCCAAGTTGTGTTTCCCCGCGGCCCGCGCAGCTTGGCCAAGCGATCGTCGCGACCGATCCACTTGTAATCAAGCCGGCCCGCGTCGCACATCCAGCAACTGTTGACCGCGTCGTTTTGGCGCGGCTCGTAGCGGTACATCCTGTTTTCGCGCGAGCCGATGACCGTGTTGCAGCCGGTGCCGCAGCCGGTGCAGAGGCTCTTGGTTTCCTTGAGAAACCAGACGCGCATCTGGAACCGGAAGTCGTCCGACGTCAACGCGCCAACCGGGCAGATGTCCACAGTGTTGAGCGTGTAGTTGTTGTCGAATGGCTGACCGGGATAAGTCGAGATCGCGTTGTAGCTGCCTCGGTTCACGATGCCCAGGGCGTCGTCGCCGGCCACGTCGGCGGTGAAACGAATGCAGCGGGTGCACAACACGCAGCGCTCGGCGTCGAGCGTGATGCGCGGGCCAAGGTCCACCGCCTTGGGCTTGTGCACCTTCACCTCGGCGAACCGGCTCTCCGGCTGGCCGTGATCAACCGAGTATTCCTGCAGTTTGCACTCGCCGGCCTGGTCGCAGATCGGGCAATCGAGCGGGTGGTTGATCAGCAGCGACTCGAGCACCGCCTCGCGCATCTCGCGGGTTTCCGGGCTGCTCGCGTAAATCTCCATTCCGGGAATAATGCCGGTCGCGCAACCGATGACACCGCGCGGCATCTCCGGCTCGTACGGAAGCTGCATCGGGAAAATTTTTGGTGAGCCGTCCTCGTTCATCGGCGGCTTGCCATCGGGGCCGGGGCGTCCCGGCATGCCCACGTGCACGAGGCACATCCGGCAGTTGCCGACTACCGGCAGCTTGGGGTGATAACAGTAATGCGGAATCTCGACGCCGGCGTGCTTGCAGGCCTGCAGGACGGTGGTCGGCTCCGGGTTGCCCTCCCAGTTCGGCGTGGTTCGCGGCACCTCCACGGCACGGCCGTCCACTTTCACCGTGACGGTTTCGACTGCCGGTTCTGTCTGCATGGCTGCCATCGCTATTCCGTTGCGCCCTCCCCGTTGCGCTTGGCCAATCGGGTCTCGTCCTCGGCGCCGCGTTTCTCAAAATCGTCGCGGAACTTGTCCACGAAACTCAGCACCGGCCAGGCGCACGCCTCGCCGAACGCGCAAATTGTCCGGCCCTGTATATTTTGAGCGATATGCCGCAAATAATCGGCGTCGCCCCGGCGCGCCTGGCCGCTGCGCATACGCTTGAGCGCCTTGGCCATCCAGAGCGAGCCTTCGCGGCACGGGGTGCA
>DQOE01000413.1 GCA_015658765.1 Verrucomicrobiota bacterium
CTTGACTGAAAAACATGGCATCGAGTTCTTCAGCATCGGCGGCGGCGTGGGCATCGTTTACGATCCTGCGCTGGAGAGTGGCGATGCCAAGTGGTGGCGTTCGCCCAAGCGTAAAAACCTGCTCACTCCGGCCAAGTACGCGGCCAAGCTCATCCCTCTGCTCAAGCCGCTTGGTCTGCGAATCCTGATCGAGCCGGGACGCTTCATCGCAGGCAACGCCGGCATCCTCGTCACGCGCGTCGAGTACGTGAAGCAGACCGGCGTGAAGAATTTTGTCATCGTCGATGCCGCGATGAACGACCTCGCCCGCCCCGCCCTGTATGACAGCTACCACGAGATCGTGCCGCTGACGCGGCAGGCCGGCGATCATCTGAAAAAGAACCAGATTTCCTCCGACGTCGTCGGACCGGTCTGCGAGTCCGGCGACTATTTCTGCAAAAGTCGTCCGCTGCCAAAGGTCCGCGAGGGAGATCACCTCGCGCTGCTCAGCGCAGGTGCCTACGGGTTTGTGATGGCGTCGAACTACAACACCCGCGCCAATCCCGCCGAGGTGCTGGTGAAAGGCAGCCAGGCCGAAGTGGTTCGCAAACGCCAGTCGCTAAAGCAGCTTTGGGCCAGTGAAAGTGTCCCGAAGTGGCTGAAGTGACCTGAGCAACACCCCCGGCATGAATGCCTCCCGGAATCCTTTCGTGCTTTTCCCGGGATGGCTGTTCGCCGTGTTCCTGCTGGGTTTCATCCCGATAATATGGCAAACGACGCAGGTCAGCATCGATACCGACCCGCTGACGCTGCTCGAGTCGGACAAGCGGC
Organism: Verrucomicrobiota bacterium; assembly: GCA_015658765.1. GTDB lineage: Bacteria > Verrucomicrobiota > Verrucomicrobiia > Limisphaerales > UBA1096 > UBA1096. The sequence continues at coordinate 811 of DQOE01000413.1, forward strand.
ACTTGGAAACCTACGATCGGATACAGTCGTTCCTCAGCAACGACACGGTTGTCGTCATCAGTGTTGAGAGCGACCAGATATTCAGCCAAGCCGGCTTCGATCAAATCCGTGCCATCAGCAACGCGCTTGGCCAACAGCCGGGCCTGGTCGATGTCAAGAGTCTGACACATTCGGTCAAGCCGGTTCGCAGGGGGTTCGCGCTTGTGTGGGAGCCATTTGTCCCGGCCGGTTATCTGTCGGAGGATCAAATCATTGCAATTCGGCAGTTCTCCGTTACGCATCCGCTGGTCCGCAACATCATGGTCTCACCCGATGGCAGGATCACGCTAATCACGGCAACCTACAAACGCGACCTCTCCACACCGGCACTACGCCAGGCGTTTCGCGATGAGACGAGTCAACTGCTTGCGCCATTCGACTCGCCAGACTACAGGATTCGCACCATCTCGCTACCGTTCATCGCGGAGGAAATCAGTGAATCATTTCTGCGCGACTTGAAGCTGGTGTTGCCGGTCACGGCGCTGGTCATCCTGCTCGTCATCGGCCTGACGCTGCGTTCGTTCCCCTGCCTCGTGTTGCTGTTGCTCAGCGAAGTGACCTTGGTGGCGATGCTGCCCGGGGTGCTGGGCTTGGCCGGTTTTTCGCTGTCGCCGTACAACCTGCTGCTGCTGCCGCTACTCGGGGCGATCAACCTGACCGTGCTAACTCACCAGTTGACCGCCCTCCGCAAGACAGACGCCGGCCTCCCGATGGACGAACGGTTCGCCGCAATGCTGCGCGTGGTCTTCCGGCCCAGCCTGTTCGCCGCGATCACGACCGCCATCGGGCTCGGATCGCTGGCCGTAAGCGGGGTGTCACAGGTTCGGGATTTTGGGATCTCGGGGATCATCGGCATCACGGTCATTTTCGCGTGGAACTTTGGGCCGGGGCTGTCGTTTCTGCGCTTGGGCTGCCGCTCTTGGCCAAGCGCCGTCCGATTGGGCACCAATGGCTTGAGGCAGCCTGAAGGCAACTCCATATTTCGCCGGCTTGGCCAAGCGGCCATGGCCAAGCGCTGGCCGGCCGTGGTCGCCATCACGACTCTTTTGCTACCGGCACTGTACGCCGCAGGCCAACTTAACCTCGATATCCGGGCGATTCGGTTTCTCGCCCCGGACAGTCCCACCCGGCAGATGGCCGAGATGATGGACGCACGAATGGGCGGCATCAACATCGTCCAGTTGGACTTCGACACCGGCAAGCCGAACGGGATCAACCGACTGGAGTTCCTGCGCAGGATGCAGGCCGTACAGGCTTTCGCCGAGGATACCGGCGGCTTCAGCAGCACCTATTCGTATGCGTCGCTGATGGCGATGATGAATAGCATCGCGGAAGGCGACGACTCGGGCACGCTGAAGCTGCCGTCCAATTCCCTGAAGCTCAACCTGTTTGTTGTTTTGTTGAAGACAACCAACTATCCGTTCCTCCAGGCGCTCAGCGATGACACTCAGCAAACGGCACATCTCGTGCTGCGCACAACCGACGTTCCGAGCGGAGAGTTTGTGCAGTTGCTCGAGTCTGTTGAGCAACGCGCGAGGGAGATCATGCCGGAGGAAGTGGGTGTCTCCGCCCAAGCCGGATTGCACACCGTGCTCAAGGCTGACGAGGAGATTGTCGATGCTCAACTCGGCAGCCTGATCGTCACCCTCATCGCCATGTTCACGACGATGCTGTTGCTGTGGCGCTCGTGGTTTTTGGCGGCGATTGCGCTGGGCATCAGCCTCGGGCCGCTTGGCCTGCTGGCAATCGTCGCCGCATGGTTTCAAGTGCCGCTGAACTCCGTCACGGTGATGGTGGGCGCACTGGCGCTTGGCATCGGCATCGATGACGCCGTGCATCTCATCACGCATTGGCTACAGCTCAAGAGACGGGGCATTGAGCCGCGAATTGCCTTGGGTGGGGCACTTGAAGCCAAAGGCCCGCCCATCATCTGCACCAGCCTGATATTGATCAGTTTTTCGCTGTCGTTGCTTTGGATGAGTTTCCCGCCACTGAACGACTTTGGCTGGCTGTCCGCCATCGCGTATACCGCCTCGCTGGGTGCGGTGTTGTGGGCGCTTCCCTCGTTGCTTGGGTTGAAAAAATGATTAGCCGGCCTGAGCCCCCACCCATTCCGTGACCTTTTTGACCATCACCGCGAGTGTCTCGTCGCTAAACACGTGGTTGGCCCCGGCGATCTCGAAAACCTCCGGCGAGTTCGTGGCCTTGGCGATAATATCGTGTGTGTCACCGATCGGCACCACATCGTCTTCCGTGCCATGCACCAGCAGCCACGGTACGCTGATTTCCGCCCCAAGATCGACCACTGAGCGGATCGCCGCCATGTCATTCATAAACGTGCTGGAGAGCGGACAGCTTTCCTCCTCCCACATGCAGCCGGCGTCTGGCGTCTCCTCGCCGAACTCGCGCCGGGCAAACTCCTCCGTGTGCACCATGCCGGCGAGCGATACCAACGCGTCGATGCGTGAATCGCTGCTGGCTCTCCTAACGCCGACTGCGCCGCCCATGCTGTGGCCTATGTAGCAAATCTTCCGGTCTCCCATCGCATC
>DQOE01000368.1 GCA_015658765.1 Verrucomicrobiota bacterium
GTAGACAGGTCGTTACCAGCTTCAGCACTGAACTCCAAGAACTCATCGGTCATCACTACACAGACTGTATGCATCCCCCTGTCATCAGCGCAGGTGTCGCAAAGACCATTACGAAAAAAACCTGTCACGGGATTTTTTGAGCAGGGTTCTAATTCCCCTCCAAGAACGTTCGACGCCATAGGCGCAAACTAGCAAGGAACACGCTGGAGGCAAAGAAAACTAGGGGGGTGGAAACCGACTCCTTTTTTGCGAAAAATTTCCGGACACCAAAACCCATCGCCACTCTTCCGGCCCTCCAGACAACCACCCCCCCGATTTCAGGCCATTTCAGACCACTTGAAGTTCGCAGTTAAAACGGCTTGAAAACTGCGCTTAGCGGGGTGACTCTCGGGGCAGCAAGAAATCAAAACATAAGAATGGCGATGTCTTTAATTCATCTGATGTTTTGAATGAAAACAAATAATAAAAGCTATGGTTTCACGCTCATTGAGCTTCTGGTGGTATGAAAACCACAAACCCATGCCTTAAATTTGATTCGTTCCTCCTTCTTTCAAGCCAACCTGACATGGTCGCACTCGGCAAGGAGAACGGCTACGAGTTCACGCGTGAAGAACTCGAATGCAAAGCCACAACGAAATCGCAGACCTCCTCCGCAAACACGGCGGCAAGACGGGTGAAGAATTGAACGCCACCGGCAAATGAAACACCTCCTTCTTACAACAATCGCAGCTGTGTTGGTGGGGGGGGCTGATTGAGTGACCGGTTATGTTTGGGTTTTTTGCAAAACGACGGCGGAAGAAAATTCGGGAAGGAGATTTCCCCGGCGCCTGGGCGGAAATCCTGGAAACGAACTTCCCCATTCACCGGCAACTCTCGGCGGCGGACCAGCGGGAGTTGCAGGGGCACATCCTTGTTTTTCTCGACGAGAAAATGTTCGAGGGCTGCGGCGGGCTTGTGATCGATGACGAGATCCGGGTGACCATCGCCGCGCAGGCCTGCATCCTGTTGCTGCACCGCGAGCCGGCCTACTACCCGACGCTGCGCACGATCCTCGTTTACCCCAGATCGTACCTCGCGAAACATCCTCACGACGAGAAAAAGAAGGATCATCGCCTTGGCGAGTCGTGGCAATTCGGGCCGGTCGTGCTCGCTTGGGACTCGAGCCGGCGCGGCGGCAAAAACGCCTTCGACGGCCACAACGTCGTGATGCACGAGTTCGCGCATCAGCTCGACCAGATTGACGGCGCGGCCGACGGCGCGCCCACGCTTGGCCAAGGGGAGGAGCGGGGCCAGCGCAGGCAACTGTACCGCTCGTGGGCACTGGTGTTCAGCCGCGATTTTGAGTGCCTGCAGAAGAAGGCGGCCAAGGGCAAAAGGACCGTGATCGACCACTACGGCGCAACGAACCCGGCGGAGTTTTTCGCGACAGCCACCGAGGCGTTCTTCGAGAAACCACGGCAGTTGAAAAAGAAAAGGCCGGAGCTGTATGAAGAACTCCGGGCCTATTACAAGCAGAACCCCGTGGCGTGGCACGGGAGCCGCGATTGTTAAAAAATCAAATCGCCTACCAGTTGTCTCGGCGTCCTCCGCGGTCGCCACGATCGCGATAACCGCCACCGCCACCGCCACCACCCCGGCCGCCACCGCCGCCGCCACCGCCGCCGCCGCCGCCGCCGCCGCCGCCGCCACGATCCTCACGCTGCCGGGCCTCGTTCACGGTCAGTTTGCGTCCCATGAAATCCTGACCGTCGAATTTCTCAACGGCAGCCTTTGCTTCCTCGTCACTGGAATAAGTCACGAAGCCGAAGCCCCGTGATCTGCCCGTGTCACGATCATTTACGACCACTGCATCAGTGATCGCGCCGCATTCTCCGAAAGTCTCCCGGAGATCGTCATCTGTGGCGTCCCAATTCAGGCCGCCCACGAATATTTTATTTCCCATAATAACCTTTTCTCGGCGATAACCCGGACTGGGAAATCGCCGCTCGCCGGAGACGGTGAAGCCGGCTCCAGCGCTTGGCAAGCGGTAAAAGTCAGCCCGATGTGATTTTTGTGTACGCCGCGCCCTCGTTGATCGTGGGGGTCTCGGGCCGCCCCTTGTAGCGATAAATAAGGTCGAGATTGTGAATGCCAAGCAGATGCAGCACCGTGGCGTGCAGGTCGTGCACGTGCAGACGATCCTCCGTCGCCCACAGGCCCAGCTCGTCCGTCGCGCCGATCACCTGGCCGCCCTTCACGCCACCGCCGGCCATCCACATGGTGAAACCGGTGGGGTTGTGGTCGCGGCCGTCGCCCTTTTCGCTCATCGGCGTGCGGCCAAACTCGCCGCCCCAGATCACCAGCGTCTCCTCCAGCAACCCGCGCGACTTGAGATCCTTCAGCAGCCCGGCGGTCGGCAGATCGCTCTGGCGACATTGACGCGAATGGTTTTCCTCCATCTTCGAATGCGAATCCCACTTGCTGCCCGCGCCGTGGTAAATCTGCACGAACCGCACGCCACGCTCGACCATTCGCCGCGCCAACAGGCAACACCGGCCGAACGGCTCCGTGTCCCTGTTGCCGAAGCCGTAGAGCCGCCGGGTCGCTTCCGATTCGCGGCTCAAGTCCACCGCCTCCGGCGCGGCGGACTGCATGCGATAGGCCAGCTCGTAACTGCGGATGCGCGCCTCGAGTTCGCTCTGGTGCCCACGCGTGGCGCGGTGCTGCTCGTTGAGCCGCCGCAACAACTCGAGCTTTCGCCGATGCGTTGCCGGCGTCACGCCCTTGGGGATGTTCAAGTGCCGAAACGGCTCCGCGCCGGGGCTGAGCCGGATGCCTTGGTACGCCGCCGGCATGAAACCGGCGCTCCAGTTGCGCGGCCCGTTTGTTGGCGTCGACTTGGTGTCGGTCATCACGACAAACGCCGGCAGGTTTTCGTTCGCGGTGCCGAGCCCGTAATTCACCCACGAGCCAAGGCTTGGCCGGCCGGCGAGCGGTTGGCCGGTGTTCATTTGGCAGACGCCGCCCGAGTGGTTGATGCCGTTGGTCCAGCAGGAGCGAATCACCGCGAGATCATCGAC
>DQOE01000279.1 GCA_015658765.1 Verrucomicrobiota bacterium
AACGCGCGCGTCGCCGCATAACCGGCTTCGCCGAAGGTGAATCCGCTCTGGATGAGCCGCGAAAAAAACAACGGCTCATCCGGCGTCAACTCTAGGTACGGCTCGTAAACCGTTCCGAATGTGGCTGTGACGCCCTTGTTGATGAACGGCCCGATCCAGCGCGCATGCGCGTCGCGGATCATCGACCCGTTGAACGAGTGCAAATGATACGCGATCGCCCCGGGCATGAACTCAACTGTTGACTCGGCAAAAACGCCCTCAACATTGATCCCGTACCAACCGGCGTAAAAGGCGATATGACTCGCGGGGAAACCCACCGGCAGGGTCTCCGGTTTCTCGTCGACAACCGTGGCGAATCCGCTGCGCCGCATGATCTCGGCGACCTTCCGCAACCGGTCCTCGCCGACCTTGAATTGACCGGCTGAAATTCCCCGCAAGTCGATGTAGGCGCGGCCCCAAAGCCCGTTGGCCTCGCCGGCGATGGCCCGGTCAACCAAGCGCTTGGCCAACTCGGCGGACGGGCCGTCGAGCCGAGCCACCATCAGCACGCCGTTGGCGGGAGAGATTTGTTTGGCATCCGTCTGCCGGAAGGCCGGATTGATGACGATGCCGTACCGTTTTCGCAATTGGCCAAGCTGCGGAAGCATGGCGAGTTCGCTATCCACCGAAGCCTCATTTCGTCGCAGCGGAGCGGCCGCTTGGCTGCGGCCCTCCTCGTTCAACGCGTCATCCTTGTCCACGCGTATCGGCACCCCCCAGCACAGCACGAGGTAGCGGATCGATGCTGTTTTGCCGTCGAGTAACTTCCGCTTGGCCAACTCGGCGGCCAACGGTTGCTCGAGTTTTGTTGTGAACTCCCGCCGCGAAATCGTGTGCCCGTCCGATAACGGCAACCCAATGAGATGCCCCGCCGGGACGCCGCGCAACTTGGCGTAATGTTCGGCAACAGCCTCCGACTCCGGCAGCTTGCTGTTGAACAGTACGGCCACACTTTCCCCTTGGGCAAGCGCGGCGCACTGGGCCAAGGCAATGACGGTGATCGAAGTCAGCAGTCGCTTCATGTCATGCAGAACTTCATGCCATCGTAGGCAAACCGTACGCCGTTGGGCAACTCCGCCTCGTCGCGGTCGTGGTCGTAAAAATCCGTCAAGTGGGAAAGGAGCGTTTCGTCGGCGGCGATGCGGCGGGCGGTGGTGAGCGCCTCGTCGAGTGTCATGTGCGACGGATGCTCATGTGGGCGCAGCGCGTCCAGCACGGCAATCTGCACGCCCTTGGCCGCCTCGACGGCCGGCGGCAAAACCTCTTTGCAGTCGTTGTAATAGGCCAGGCGCTTGACGCCGCTCTGCTCGAACAAAAAGCCGAGCGAACCCATCCCGCCGTGCGGCTGCTCAAAAGGAGTGATCCGCAAATCGCCCAACGCGAGCGGCCCCTCGATGAGGTGCGGTTCCGGCTTGAAATAACCCCGGAGCATCGGCCCCTCGAACGCATATTGAAAGACCCGCCGCAGGTCGCGCATCGTCTTATCGTCGGCATAAATAGGCAGCGGCCGGTGCCCGTTGATGGCGCAAAACCGGCGGCAATCATCCAGCCCCATGACATGATCCGCATGCGAATGGGTGAACAGTACGGCGTCGACGTGGCGAATCCCCTCGCGCAGCACCTGCGTCCGCAGATCCGGGGTCGCATCGACAAGCAGCCGGATTTCGTCCGTCTCGATGTAGATCGACGAGCGCGTCCGGTGGTTTTTTGGGTTCGCCAAAAACTCCGGCGGATAGTCGGCCCCGATGATCGGCACGCCCTGCGACGTGCCGGAACCGAGGATTGTCAGATTGAATTTCACTGCGTTTTGTTTTGCCTCCGTCGCGATCTGTTTCCACATTCACCCGCGTCCGGCGCATGCTGACCGATCTCCGAATCAAAAACCTCGCCCTCGTCAACGACTTGGCCATCCAGTTTGGCCCGGGCTACAACTCGATCACCGGCGAGACCGGCGCTGGCAAGTCGATCCTCATCGGCGCGCTTGGCCTCGTGCTCGGCGAGCGGGCCGACCGCACCCTCATCCGGGACGGCGACGACCACTGCTCGGTCGAGGCAATAATCGAGGTCGCCGGCCTTGGCAAAGCATTTCACTCGCACCTCGACCAAAACGGCATCGAGCCGTGCGAGCAGAATCAACTCTTCCTCAAGCGCAGTTTTTCGGCCTTAGGCGGTAACCGGCAGTTCGTCAACGGCTCGCCGACCACGCTCAACGTGCTCGCCTCCATCGGCGAATGGCTCGTGGACATCCACGGCCCGCACGACCACCAGTCGCTGCTCAAGGCCGCGCGGCAACTCGAGATTCTCGACGCTTACGGCGGGCTGGAAAAACAGAGGATCGACTTCGCCGCGCTCGTTGACCAGCGGGCCGGCTTGGCCGCGCAAAAAGCCGAGTTGATCGTCGACGAGGATGCGTACGCGCGCGAGCTGGATTTGCTGCGCTTTCAAGTCAGCGAGATCGAGTCCGCCCAACTCAAGCCGGCTGAGGAGCCGGAACTCGAGCAGGCGTTTCAGCGGGCAACCCACTCCGCACGCTTGGCCGAGTTGAGCGCCGAGGCACGCCAACTCATCGACAGCGGCGAACCCAGCGTAACCGACTTGTCCTCCGCGCTTGGCCGCGCGCTACAGGAGATGGCCGGGATCGATGCTGGGGCGGAGTCGCTGCTCGCCGAGCAAACTGCGATCAGCGGGCAGTTGGCCGACTTGGGTGCGGCGGTTGCCGATTACGCAGAGCGACTGAGCCTCGACCCGGCGCAAATGAAACTGGTCGAGGAACGGTACAACCTCGTGCAGACACTCAAGCGAAAATACGGCTCGACCTTGCCCAAGGTGATCGCATTCGGTGACAACGCAACCAAGCGCTTGGCCGCACTAGAGGGGCGCGACGAGGAACTGGCCCGATTCAACGCGGAAGCGGCCAAGCTCGACGAACAAATACAAACGCTTGGCCAAGCGCTGAGCGCCGCGCGAAAGGCAATCGCACCCAAGCTCGTCGAGGAGGCGGAACGCCAGTTGAACGACTTGGGCTTTTTGCAGTCCCGCTTCGACGTGGAAATCATCGGCCCCAGCGAGCTTGGCCAAGCGGAGGCGGCTGTGTCGCGAACCGGTTTTGAGCAGATCGAGTTTCTGTTCGCGCCGAATCCCGGCGAGCCGTTCAAGCCGCTCAAGGCCATCGCGTCGTCCGGCGAAATGGCGCGGGTGATGTTGGCACTCAAGACCGTGCTCGCCACGCAGGACAGCATTCCGATTCTGGTGTTCGACGAGGTGGACTCGAACCTCGGCGGCGAGACCGCCGGGGTGGTCGGCGAAAAAATGAAACAAATCGGGGCCAATCGCCAAGTGCTCTGTATCACGCATTTGGCCCCTGTGGCGGCGGCGGGTCACCGGCATTACCTCGTGTCGAAAGAGGTCGTCGAGGGCAGAACTCTGACTCGTGTCACCCAACTCGACGGCGAAAGTCGCGTGGAGGAATTGACCCGGATGCTCGGCGGCGGAGGCGCTGCCGCCCGCCAACACGCCGAGGAACTGCTTTCTTGAGGAAACCCTAATTCCCAAATCCAAAACAAATCCAAAATTGGAAAATAACAATCTGTGCTAATCCGTGAAATCCCTGTCCCATTCAAGCTGATTCCTCCAAAAAACGCTTTTATAGTTCCCTCGAACACCGTAAGCTCCGTGCTCCCGTGAATCGCGGGGGATTCCCATTTCGATGAACAGTTACGACATAGCCGTTATTGGCGGCGACGGCACAGGCCCGGAGGTCACCCGGGAAAACATCAAGGTGCTCGATGCCGCCGGGCAGAAGTTCGGCTTCAATCTCAATTACACCGAGTTCGACTTCGGCGGCGAACGCTACATGCGCACCAACGAGGCGTTGCCCGACAGTGCGGCGGATGACTTGCGGCAGTTCCCGGCCATCCTGCTCGGGGCGATCGGGCATCCCGACGTCAAGCCGGGCATCCTCGAGAAGGGCATCCTGTTGCGCCTGCGCTTCGAGCTCGAGCAGTACATCAACCTTCGCCCGGTCAAGTTGTTCGACGAACGGTTCTGCCCTCTGAAGGGCAAAAAAGCCGAGGACATCGATTTTGTTGTCGTGCGCGAAAACAACGAGGGGTTGTACACCGGTTCCGGCGGGTTTGTGTTCAAGGGCACGCCGCACGAGATCGCCATCCAGGAAAGTGTGAACACCCGGCGCGGTGTGGAGCGCTGCCTGCGCTACGCCTTTGAGTACACGCGCAAGCGTAACAAGCGCAAGAACCTCACACTCTGCGGCAAGACCAACGTGCTGACGTATGCGTTCGACCTGTGGGAACGCGCGTTTCACGAGATCGGCGACGCCGACTACAGCGACATCAAGCGCGACTACGCCCACGTCGATGCCATGACGATGTGGTTCGTGAAGAACCCGGAGTGGTTCGACGTCATCGTGACCGACAACATGTTCGGCGACATCATCACCGACCTCGGTGCGATGTTGCAGGGCGGCATGGGCATCGCGGCGGGTGGTAACCTCAACCCCGAGGGCACGAGCATGTTCGAGCCGATCGGCGGCAGCGCCCCGAAGTACACCGGCCAAAATGTGATCAACCCGTTGGCCGCCATCTGCTCCGGCGCACTCATGCTCGAGACAATCGGCGAAGACGAGGCGGCCAATGCCATCGAGGATACCGTCATCAGCGTCACCCGCGAAAAAATCAAGGACTTGGGTGCCGGCCGCATGGGCTACTCCACCACAGAAGTCGGCGACTT
>DQOE01000410.1 GCA_015658765.1 Verrucomicrobiota bacterium
CGGCGCCGGGGGAAAGCTGGTTGGCTACAAGGTCGCCGCCGATGGCCGCTTGGCCAAGCTAAGCGAACCGGCGTTCAACCTGCCACTCGCCGGCGACATGCTAGGCTTGGGTGCGGATCGGCAGGGCCTACTGGCAGTGGTGTCCGCGCACGATTCTCCCGAGCTGATTGCACCGTCGCTGCAACGTTTCCGGCCCGGGGCCTCTGAGCCAGAAACGATCGAGTTGCCGTCAGCCAACCACTCCGACGCAGGCTCGATCGCCGTGGCGTACGTGGACAGCGACGACTATCTCGACGTGTTCGTCGCCGGTCGCGGCATCCCCAGCAAGTTCCCGCAGCCCGCCTCGTCGTGGTTGCTGCGCGGCGGCCCGGGTGGACTGAAACTCGACGCCGAACAGTCCGCCGTCTTTGCGAACATCGGCTTGGTGACGGCTGCCGTGTTCGTGAATCTGGACGATGACGAATTGCCGGAACTGGCGCTGGCGACCGAGTGGGGGCCGATCCGGATTTTCAAAAACACCGGCGGCAAATTCACCGACGCGACAAAAGCGTGGGGGCTCGACCAGCGGCCGGGCGTTTGGCAGACGCTCGCCGTCGGCGACTTCGACAACGACGGCCGGTTCGACCTGATCGCCGGGAACTGGGGGCTGAACAGCCCGTACAAACACGGCGAGAAACGAGTGCCGTATCTCGTCCACGGCGACATCGGCGGCGACGGTTTTTACGATGCGCTCGAGGCGCGGTTCGACGTGGCATCGCAACGGCTGTTGCCGCGTCACCAGCTGGTGACGCTCGAGTTGCTGTTCCCGTTTTTGCGCGAAAAATTCCCGACGCATCGCGGTTACGCCGCTGCGACGCTTCAGCAAATTTTCGCCGGTCAACTGGCCGGGGCCAAGCTGCTCAAGGCGTCGCACCTCGCCTCGGTGCTGCTGCTCAATCGCGACGGGACATTTGAAACCAAGCAGCTGCCGGTCGAGGCTCAACTCACGCCAGTCAACGGCGCGACCGTGGCCGACTTTAACGGCGACGGAAACGAGGACGTGTTCCTCAGCCAAAACTTTTTTGCGGTGCGAGTGGAGGATTACCGGATGGATGCCGGCGAGGGTCTGCTGCTGCTCGGCGACGGGGCGGGCGGGTTCGCGAGCGTGTTCGGGCACCGCAGCGGCATCAAGATTTTCGGCGAGCAACGCGGCTGCGCCGTGGGCGACCTGAACGACGACGGCCGCCCCGACCTGTTGATCGCGCAAAGCAAGGGCCGCCCGAAACTGTACCTCAACGCGCTTGGCCAACCCGGCCTGCGTGTGCGACTGAAGTTTAACGGCGGCACTGTAAGCAGCCAGGGGGCGGTGCTTCGGCCGGTTTACAGGGACGGGTCAAAAGGCCCGGTCCGGCTGGTCAGCGGCAGTTCCGGGCGATACTCGCGAAACAGCGACACGCAAATTCTCGGGGCGGCCGGGCGCATCCGCAGCGTCGAGGTCACTTGGCCAAACGGAATGAAGCGTGGGGAAAAAGTCACCGACCCAGCCCGGCTGCTCGAGTTGTCTGCCGAGTGATCACCCTAAAGCCCCTTGGCGGCGATGTCGGTGCGGGTGAAGGCGCCTTCGAACTGGATTTTTGCGGCGGCTTCGTAGGCGAGGTCGCGGGCGGCCTGCAGCCCTTGGCCAAGCGCGGTCACGCCCAGCACGCGGCCGCCGCTGGTGACGACGTTTTCGCCGTCGAGCTTGGTTCCGGCGTGGAAAACTTTCACCCCGGGCAGGGCATCGGCGTCGGCGATGCCGGTGATGACTTTGCCTTTTTCGTAGCTGCCGGGATAACCGCCGGAGGCCATCACGACACAGACGGACGATTGCGCCGACCAGCGCAACTCGTGCCCGGCGAGCGTGCCGTCGATGCTCGCCTCGAGCAGGTCGACGAGGTCGTTCTCGAGGCGCGTGCCGTACACCTGCGTCTCGGGGTCGCCGAAACGGGCGTTGAACTCGAGCACCTTCGGGCCGTCATCGGTGAGCATGACGCCCGGGTAAAGCATGCCGCGAAAGTCGATGCCTTCTGCGGCGCAACCGGCGAGCCAAGGGTCGAGCACGGAGTCGGCGATCTCGGTGAGTTTTTCGTCGCTCAAAAACGGCACCGGCGAGTAGGCGCCCATGCCGCCGGTGTTCAGGCCTTCGTCGCCGTCGAGGGCGCGTTTGTGATCCTGCGAGCTGGGGAAAAGCTTGGCGCATTTGCCATCGCACAATGCGTGCAGCGACACCTCCATGCCGGTGATCAATTCCTGGATCAACACGCTCGAGCCGGCCTCGCCGAACGCGCGGTCGGTCATGATCTGGTCGATTGCCCCGTTGGCTTCATCGGTGTTGTTGCAGATGAGCACGCCCTTGCCGAGCGCGAGCCCGTCCGCCTTCACGGCGCACTTGCCGTCGAGCGACGCGGCGAACGACTTGGCTCCGTCCGCATCGGCGAACGACGCCGACAGCATCGTCGGGATGCCGTTGCGATCCATGAATTCCTGCGAGAAAATTTTGGACGATTCAAACTGCGCCGCCTGCTGCGTCGGCCCCCAGGCGCGGAGACCGGCAGCCTGGAATTGATCGACGATGCCCATTGCGAGTGGGTTGTCCGGGCCGACGACGGTGAGGTCGGC
>DQOE01000212.1 GCA_015658765.1 Verrucomicrobiota bacterium
ACCGCCGACCACGCCCGCATCCTCAAGCGCTACGCCGAGGAGGTCGTCCTCTGTTTCGACTCCGACACCGCCGGGCAACAGGCCGCCCTGCGCTCGCTAGACGACCTGCTCGCCAGCGGCCTGGCCATCCGCGTCGCCGTCATCCCGCAGCCGCACGACCCCGACAGCTTCATCCGCGAAAACGGAGCCGACGCCTTCCGCCAGTTGATCGCCGACGCGCCGGGTTTTTTTGACTTCCTGCTCGACTACCTCTGCCGACTGCACGACGCGAACTCCGACCGCGGCCGCGTCAACATCGTGCAGGAGATGCGCGATGCCGTGCAGAAAACAAACAACCCAGTGCTCATCGACACCTACGCGCAAAAAGTCAGCCACCGACTCGACGTCGCCGCCGATGCCGTGCGCGCCGAGTTTGCAAAAAAGAAACGCGGCTTCCAGCGACCCGAACCGGAGTACGACGAGCCGCCGCCCGAGGAGGCCGGGCACCCGATGGCCAAGCCGAGCCCGGTGGAGTTTTGGCTGCTCAAGCTCGCGCTCATCGACCGGGACTCAACCGAGTGGCTCGAGGCCCACCTTGACCTTGGCTGGGTGGCACACCCCGCCGTGCGCGAGATACTGCAGCAACACTTCGCCCTCGCCGCCGGGAGCGCCGGGGCGGGAATGCCGGAGCTGCTCGGCGAGTTGCCGTCCGACGCATTCAAGCGCCTTGCCACCGAGGCCGTGACCGATGGCCGCACCATCCCCGACCCGGCGAAGCAGTTGCGGGACATCGTGCTGCGGCTTCGCAACCAGTTCATCGAGCGGCGCCTTGGCGGGATCAAGCGCGAGCTCACCGGCGCAAGCGACGAGCAATTGGCCAAGCTCCTCGCCGAGCGCACGCAGTTGAAAGACCTCACCCGCCAACCGCTCGAGCCCCTCGCCGACTCGTGAGCATCCTCTGCGTTTGACACTGAAATTTGCGTCGGTTCGCGTTCATTCGCGGTTACTCAAAAAACCCGGCTATTTTCTCATTTATAAAACATTAATCAGTTGACAGGTTTTAGAAAATGATAGTTTTCTCCGCGCTATGAAGAGATACACTGATTTTCCACGTTTCGAGTTTAAATCAGCCGTGATGTTGGGTCGTTATGTTGCTGGGTTGCGCTTGCCAATGGCTGCGAAACCACATCTCTCGACGCTGAAATTGAACCGGGCTGGAAGTTTACATAATAAAATTAATCAATTGACTGGATTTTTAGCAATGGTAGTTTTTCGCCCGCTATGAAGGGATTCACTTGTTTTCGAGGTTTTAAGCTCTACACAACTTGGTTGAGTGGGTTGTTTTTTGCGGTCGGTTGCGTGTTACCCGGGGCGTCCGAGTTGAGCGTGACACTTGGCCAAGCTCCCGGTGAGGCGACCATCACGGCCAGCGGCGTTGACCAGGGCCAGGTCGGGGCGCTCATGTTTTCCGACGACTTGGCCAACTGGTTTCCGGTTGCGTCTTCGCCGGAGTCGTCGCTTGACTTCACTGAACAATCGGCCGCAGGCCAGCGTTTTTTTCAACTGGTAGAGACCACACCACCCACGATCAGCGCATCGGCCAACTGGAAAACCAAAATAACACTCCCCAGCGATAACTTTTTGGTCGAATTCAAGGCGTCCGACGGCGGCGCGTGGGTGCCGCCTGGCACGAAGAAGCCCAAGGAAACGCAGTGGGTGAAGTTCACCGTGATGATGGATGACTTGGCGACGGTTTATTTTCAGGACGGCAAACGACTAAAATTTCATTACGACTTCGGGACGAAATACATTCCGGAATTCGACGACATGACACACATGGAGTTCGACGGCGTGACGCTCTATCACGCCGGCCGCCGCGCGGTGATGGGCGCTGTTTTGTTCTCCGAGAAAAACAGCGAGTACGTGATTCAGTTGGTGGGCCAGGACAGGTTGCCGGCGGCGATGGTCAGTTTTCTTTGGCATTTGGTGGATGGCGCGATTGAAAAACCGGGGGAGTTGATGGGACTCTACATGCCGACGTACGAGCAGGCGGACGGCAGCGGCGCGGTGGCGGAGTATCTCGCGCAACGCAATGTTCCGGTTGTCTCAGCGCAGCGCTGGGAAACCGGCTCGGATGCTATTTACTCGTTCGGCTGGGCGATGGGCCGGTTGGTGTTTATCAAGGGCGACAAGATTACCGGGGCATTTCGCAATGGTGATCTGGCCAGCGATGACATCCTACTCACCGACCATGTGCCCGCAGAGATTCCGAGGGTCGCAGGTATCGTGGCAATGAATCCTTCGACGCCCAATTCACACGTGGCGATCTTGGCTAAAAACTTCGGGATACCATTCTACTATGAGGGCACCGCAGCCACGCGCGAGGAACTTCTCAGCCTTGCTGGTCGCGAGGTGATGTTGCGAACCTCGGCCGGCTGGGGGATCAACAGCTCGGCGTCTGGCTCGGCGACACTGGTGGCGCTTGAGGACGATTTGCCGGAGTCATTTCGTCAAGCGGTCGCCGACTACAAGGCGCCGCCAGAGCTGGAATTTAAGTCCAAGGAAAAGGCCGATACATACACGCTCGCAATGAATCAGATCAAGCCAAGCGACAGCGAATTGGTTGGTGGCAAGGCGGCCAAGTTTAGTTTGTTGAGAAAGTTGATTCCCAAAAACTCGCCCGATCCGGCCATTGCAATCACGTTTGATCTTTGGGATGAGTTCATGGAGCAGCGATTGGTCAACGACAAGTCGATGCGCCAGGAGATTGATGCGCGCTTGGCCAAGGCACATCAGTCCGGCTTGCAATCCGACTTGGCTGATGCCCTGAAAACAGTTCGTGATTTGATTCGTGACGGTGAATTTGTTGCGAGCCAGCGGCAGGCAATCATTGCAGCTCTATCGCCATTCGATCGGGCCAAGAAGATTCGTTTCCGCAGTTCGACCAACATGGAGGATAGTCGCCACTTCACCGGCGCGGGACTTTATGACAGCTACAGCGGCTGTTTGCTCGATGATCTCGACGACGACACCGACGGCCCGTGTGGCTGCGACGGTTCAAAGTCAAAAGAGCGCGGTGTTTTCCGGGCGATCAAGCGTGTGTATGCCAGTTTTTACAACCACAACGCCTACCTTGAGCGGAGGCATTTCGGCGTGGACGAGGATGATGTCGGCATGGCGATCCTTGTGCATCACTCATTTCCAGACGAGATCGAGTTGGCCAACGGGGTGGCCGTCAGCGACTATAACTCCTACTCGGCTGGCTCGTTCAACATGTGGACCGATTTGTCGACGCAGGTCGGTGCGACAAGTGTGGCCAACCCGGATTCTGCTGCTGTACCGGAGGAGGTGTACATCTCTTTCTACAAGTCGTCATCCGGGTCGACCGGGAGAACGCTGAATTTTAACAAAAGATCAAGCCTGCTGCAGGTCGGTCGCGACCATGTGATGGATTGGAAGGTCGATTACGAGATGTTGCACAAGTTGTTCGAGAAAATCGCGCCGGGGTTCTCCCGTTACGCTGTTGATCGCATGAAATACACGCTCGATTTTGAGTACAAAAAGGTGGACGCAGACCGGATCGTGGTGAAGCAGGTCCGAGAGTTGCCGCAGCCGCAGGAGTTGACTGATCCAACGCCGATACTTGCTGGCGGACGGGCGACTTTGCGTTTGTTTCAGGGTGAGACGGGGGGTAGTGGAGGGGTGTTCGCCTATCACCGGCTGAAATCCATCTGGAACATCGACGCTGCCAGCCGTGTGTTGGAGACCACCGGCCAAAAGAGTTCAATCATAAATGCGGCCGCTTGGACACGGGTGATCGAGGGGGAGCCTCTGGTGGTGGAGGATGGCATCGCTGGCTGGCCCAAGCATCGTTTCAGCACTGGAAAG
>DQOE01000137.1 GCA_015658765.1 Verrucomicrobiota bacterium
GCGAAGGTTTATCACGACACGATTCATGTCGTCACGAGGGACGGCGACGGCTACTCGATCGCCGAGGCCAAGGCCAAACTCCCCCGCACACTGGGCTACGGCATCTCGGTCCCGACGGCCGACGGCGTGCTGTGCATCGGCGGCGAGTGGCGCGAGGGCGGCGTCACGCATCGCTCGGCCAAGGTGTTCGCGCTTGGCCGAGCGGATGGACAAGTTGTCATCGATGAAAAATACCCGGCGCTACCCAAGGGCACGACGGCGTCCGCCGGAGCGTTGGTCGGTGAGACAGTTTACGTCGCCGGCGGCGACAGCGGCGATGGGGCGACGAAAAACTTTTGGGCGCTCGACTTGGCCAAGCGCGGTGCTGCCGACTTCGGCTGGGTCACGTTACCGCCATGGGACGGCCCGGCGCGGACGCACTTGCTCGCCAGCGCGCAACACGACGGGGCCACGGACTGCCTCTACATTTTCAGCGGCCGAATGAAGGACGGCGACGGTCACTGGCGCATGCTCGGCGACGCCCACAAGTTCAACCCCAAGAGCGGCGAGTGGAAAAAAATTCACGACATCCTGCCAAGTGGCGACGGACAACCGCGCTGCGTGATGGCCGGCACGGTGGCCCCGATCGGCGCAAATCAGTTGCTTGTTTTCGGCGGCGCAAACGGCAAGCGTTTCATCACGCTCACCGGCTTGGCCGAACAAATCGCCGCCGCCGAAGCCGCAGGCAATACGGCGGCGGCAGCGACCCTCAAAGCGGAGCAACAAAAAATTCAGGACACTCACATCGGCTTCAGCCGCGACGTGTTGCTGTACAACACGGTGACCGATCGCTGGACGCGGTTTGCTGATTTCACGCAGGACTCCCGCAGCGCCACCGCGCCCGGCGCAACGGAGCGCGTGGCCACCGGCAGCCCCGTCACGACGACGGCGGTGTCGTGGGGCGGCTCGATCGTTATCCCCTCCGGCGAGAGCAGCCCGGGCATCCGCACGCCCAACATTTGGAAGATCGACTTGGCCAAGCCGGAGCAGACCTTCGGCACGGTCAACTGGATTGTGCTGGCTTGTTACATGGCCGTGCTCGTCGGGATGGGCTTTTGGTTTTCGCGCCGCAGCAAAACGGTCGACGACTATTTTGTCGCCGGCAAACGCGTCGTGTGGTGGGCGGCCGGCTTGAGTATTTTCTCGACGCAACTCAGCGCGATCACGTTCCTCTCCATCCCGGCCAAGGCGTTCGGCACGAACTGGACGTGGTTTCTTCTCAACATGACGATCGTGCTGATGGTGCCGCTGATCGTTTATTGTTTCCTGCCGTTTTATCGTCGACTGAACATCACGAGCGTTTACGAATACCTCGAGATGCGTTTCAGCGGTGGCCTGCGAAAACTCGGCAGTGCCAGCTTCGCGGTGTTCCAATTGTGCCGGATGGGCATCGTCATCCTGCTGCCGGCGATGGCGCTCTCGGCGGTCACCGGCTGGGATGTGCGCTGGTGCATCGTCGCGATGGGTGTGCTGAGCACGCTCTACACCGTGCTCGGCGGCATCGAGGCGGTGATCTGGACGGATGTGCTGCAAACGATCGTGTTGCTCGGCGGCGCGCTCGCGGCGTTGCTGATTATCGTCGGCCAAGTTGACGGCGGCTGGAGCGCGATTTTTCAATCCGCCAGCGTGCAGGGCAAACTCGACCTGGTGCAGACCGAGTGGGATTTCACCAAAAGCAGTGACACGATCTGGGTCATCATCATTGGCGGCATCTTCAGCCAAATCCTCAGCTACGGCACCGACCAGTCGGTGGTGCAGCGCTACCTCACCACGCCCACGGAGAAGGACGCCGCCAAGGCGATCTGGACCAACGGCCTGTTGAGCGTCCCGGCGACGCTGCTGTTTTTCTCCGTCGGCACGGCGCTCTTCGTTTACTTCCAGCAACAACCGGCGCAACTCGGAGCCATCGCGAAGGCGGATCAAATCTTCCCGCACTTCATCTTCCACCAAATGCCAAGCGGGTTGGCCGGGTTGGTGATCGCCGGCATTTTTGCAGCCGCGATGTCGAGCCTCGACTCAAGCATGCACTCCATCGCCACCGCCGTGACCACCGACTTTTTCTCCGGCGCAAAAACCGACAAAGCCAAGCTGCTCAAATTGGCCAAGTGGATCACGTTCGGGTTGGGCGTGTTGGGCACTGTCTCGGCGCTCATCATTGCCGCGCAAGACAACAAAAATCTTTGGGACACATTGATGGGTTACGTCGGCCTGATCCTCGGCACGCTGGGCGGACTTTTCACGCTGGCCATTTTCACGAGTCGCACCGCAAGCGTGCACGCGTGGATCGGCGTCATCGCCACTGCGGTCGCATTGTGGTACGTGAAATTTCACACCGAAACCCACAGCCTGCTCTTCGGCGCGATCGGC
The DNA here is from genome assembly GCA_015658765.1 of Verrucomicrobiota bacterium. Classification (GTDB taxonomy): domain Bacteria; phylum Verrucomicrobiota; class Verrucomicrobiia; order Limisphaerales; family UBA1096; genus UBA1096. The sequence goes on from DQOE01000137.1 coordinate 2,407, forward strand.
ACCGTCACCTGTTTCGTCGTCGGTCTGCTCGCCAGCTACGCCCTCCCGGACAAGCCCAAAAACCTCGACGGCCTGACCTGGGCCAAGCGCAAGCCGGCTTGACGATCCTGCCAAACGAAAACCAAGCGCTTGCAGGCGGACGTCGAGCTTTGAAACTTGGCTTCGCCGGATGGCTGGGGTAGGCAATGGGCCTTTCCGCTGGAAGTGACTTGAGGCCCACCATCGAAAACGCACGCTCCATCCATTTCGTCGGCATTTGCGGCACCGCAATGGCCTCCGTCGCCGCGGCGCTGAAGGAGCGCGGCATCGCGGTCAGCGGCTCCGACCAGGGCATCTACCCGCCGATGTCCACCTTCCTCGAGGAGCGCGGCATCGCGGCCAAGCCGTTCGGCGAGGCCAACCTCGCGCACAAACCGGACTTGGTCGTCATCGGCAACGCCATCTCGCGCGGCAACCCCGAGGCCGAGTTCGCGCTCGATCAGAAGCTCAACTACTGCTCGCTGCCGGAGTTGCTCAAGCACCAGTTCCTGCGCGGCAAACGCTCGCTCGTCGTCACCGGCACGCACGGCAAGACCACCACCGCGTCGCTGCTCGCATGGTTGCTCGATCATAACGGCCTCAACCCCAGCTTCCTCATCGGCGGCATCCCGAACAACCTTGGCCAAGGCGCGCGTTTCACCGACAGCGACTGGTTCGTGATTGAGGGCGACGAATACGACACCGCGTTTTTCGACAAGCGCAGCAAGTTCGTCCACTACCTCCCCGAGGCCGTCGTCATCAACAACCTCGAGTTCGATCATGCCGACATTTTTGGCAGCCTCGCCGAAATCCAAACTTCCTTTCAACGCCTCATCAACATCGTCCCGCGCAACGGCCTGCTCCTGGCCAACGGCGACGACGCCAACCTCGAGCCGCTGCTCGGCATCGACCACTGCCCCGTGCGCCGCTTCGGCTTGGGCGGCGACTGCGACGACTTGGCCAGCGGCTTGGCCTACAGCGAAAGCGGCTCCGAATTTCGGCTCGGCGACACGACGTTTTGCATCCCGATGGTCGGCGAACTCAATATCCGCAACGCCCTCGCCGCGCTGTTGCTGGCGCGCTACGCCGGACTCAACGACGTGCAGATTCAGTCCGGCCTCGACACGTTCGAGGGCATTCGGCGCCGAATGGAAATTCGCGGCGAAGCCGGCGGCGTGACCGTGATCGACGACTTCGCCCACCACCCCACCGCCATCCGTGAGACGCTCAAGGCGCTTGGCCAGCGATACCCCGGCCGGCGCGTCTGGGCGATTTTCGAGCCACGCAGCAACACCACCCGCCGCAACCATTTTCAGGCCGAACTCGCCGAGGCACTCCGCTTGGCCAAGCGCGTTGTCGTGGCGGGAATCGCGCGGCTCGAGCAAATACCCGCCGAAGAAAGACTCGATCCGGCCCGGCTGATGGAAGACATCCGCACCGCCGACACCGAGGCGGATTATATCCCCACCGCCGATGAGATCGTGGAACACGTCGTCGGTCAGGCGAAGGAAGGCGACATCCTCTGCGTCCTCAGCAACGGCGGCTTCGGCGGGATTCACCAAAAACTCCTCGACGCCCTCGCCAAGTAAAAACTATCGGCGGCGGATGCGGAATGTCGTGGAGCGCGAGCTCGGACGGTAGTAGTACGGCCGTTGATAACCCGGCACGGAGACGCGCGGCGTGAAGATGCTCTGCGGCTGGGAGCGAATGCTGCGGTTGATGGCCCTGACCGTGGAACCCTCCAGCAGCGAGTAGCGGTTGGTGTGCTTTTTCTGCGCTTCTTTATAGTACGGCTCGTTCCTGGCCATGTACACGCTGCCCTTCGGCGGCGCAGTGATGATCGTCGGCTTGCCAGCCACCGATCGCGGCGGCTGGGGCGGCTCGGCGGTTGCGGTTTGAAATGTGTTGCCGTGCAAACTCAGCGTCAACGGCACGCCGCCCGCCTCAATCCGCACCCGCCCGGCGGCGGCATCAATGTCGAGCAGCCGAAGCGACCCGCCGGTGTCCCCCCGGTCAAGCGTGAAGTGGGCAGTGCGCACCGGATCGGTGGTGCGATCCACCTTGGCCACGCAGACCTTATACGCCCCGCGTAACCGATAAATGCCAGTCAGTTTGTAGTCGATGCCCTCGGGCAGCGTCGGCGCCTCGACGGCCTCGTATGTCTCCACTCGAAACTCCACGCCGTCGTCGTCGCCCGGGTAAGACACGGTCGCCGGTTTGCCGTCGCCCTCGAGCAATTGGCCAAGCGGTCGCCACTCGTTTTTGCCTTTTCTCGAGTAAACCTGATAGGCCAGGCCGCGCACGGTCTCGAACTCAAGCTGCACCGTCTCCCGCTTGGCCAACGGCACGGTGGCAGAACCTTGAGGCTTGGCCTCTTGGGCCTCGGTGCCCGGTGCCGCTGAAGCCGTTAACAGCCCCAAACCCGCCATGATACCAACAGCGATGGCTTTCATGAGTCGGAGGCTAGTCCTGCCAGACCGATGGCGCAAGCCTTGTCCATTGCCAATCGCGGGGGCCGGGCATAGACTCGGCGCGGCCTTGGCATGAATGTTTCCGGCTCCACAATCCTGATCACCGGCGGCACCGGCTCCTTCGGAAACCGCGTCGCCGCCCACCTGCTCAAGCAGTCCCCTGCTCAGATTCGCATCTTCAGCCGCGACGAAAAGAAGCAGTGGGAGATGCAGCAGGCGTTCCCGCAGTTCCAATATCTCGTCGGCGACGTGCGCGAGGAGGCCCGCCTCGAGGAGGCCATGGCCGGCGTCGATCTCGTCTTCCATGCCGCCGCCCTCAAGCACGTGCCGTCGTGCGAAAAATTTCCGTACGAGGCCTACAAGACAAACGTCGGCGGCTCGCATAACGCCTGCCGCACCGCCAGGGCCGCCGGGGTGAAAACCTTCGTCGCCCTCAGCACCGACAAGGCCGTCAAGCCGCTCAACGCCATGGGCACCAGCAAGGCGATGATGGAGAAACTCGTCTGCAGCCAAAACCA
>DQOE01000049.1 GCA_015658765.1 Verrucomicrobiota bacterium
GGAAAGCCTCCCTAAAGAAGCCGGACTAGTGGGACTAGACGGTCCTTTGGACGAATTGGACTTGACCAAAATGTTGGTCAAGAACTTTGAGAATAATGGACCCGAAGAGACATCGTCGAGTGGCGATGCGGTGGAGGAAGCAGAGCCGGTTGAGGAATCAACCGAGGAGGCGGGGGACACCGAACACGTTCTTTCACAGGAAGAATCGGAAACGGAATCCGATGCTTAACGGTTGGCCAAGCGGGAAATTGCCCTCCTAAAATACGGCTTGAGCCGCTAGGGTTTGTGGCGTGCCGGAGTTGACTGAGACCCGCGAGCCGCCGTCGGACTGGACGGATCTGTTTTTCCGCTTCCTGTCCGACGAAAAGGACGCCTCGGTGTACACGCAGCGCAATTACCGGCAGGCGCTGGGCGAGTTCGCGCAGTGGCACCGCGACACCAACGAGTCGCCGGTGTGCTGGAGTGAACTTGAGCGGAACGACTTCCGGCTGTTTCTGCGGCAGCTTGGCCGCAGGGAACTCAGCCAAGCAGCGATCCGGCTGCGGTTCAGCGCGCTCAACTCGTTTTACAAGTTTCTAATGCGACGCGGCCTCGTCGAGTCGTCGCCGGTGAAGGATGTCACCCTGCCCAAGCCAGCCAAGCGGCTCCCGCAATTCCTGACCATCGACCAGATGAACGCACTGCTCGACGCGCCGATGCAGGAGTTCGAAGCCGAACGAGTCGCCAAAAAAGGGACGAGAAAAAAAGCCAACCAAGTGCCGTACCTCCGCGACCGGGCGATCCTCGAGACGATTTACTCTTGCGGCCTGCGCATCGGTGAGATCTGCCGGATGTTAGCCGGTGAAATCGAGCCGGACGAACACGTCGTCAACGTGCACGGTAAAGGCAAAAAGGAACGGCAAGTGCCGATCGGCCGCGCCGCCGTCGAGACAATCCGGTTTTATTGGGACCGCTTGGCCAAGCCACCCGCACCCGACGAGCCGGTGTTTTTCGCCTCAGAGAAAAAACGCAGTGCCATCTACCCGCGCTTGGTTCAGTTGCGATTGAAGAATTATCTGAGCGCATGCGGACTGGATCCAAGCCTCACGCCGCACAAGCTGCGTCACAGCTACGCCACGCATCTGCTCGACGCCGGGGCGGACTTGCGGAGCGTGCAGGAGATGCTGGGCCACGCGAACCTCACGACGACACAGGTGTACACGCACGTGACCACCGAGCGAATCAAGCGCGCCTACGACGAGGCCCACCCTCGGGCGTGAAACCAAGCGCTTGGCCAAGCGCTATTCGGTGGCCAACTGCTCGGCGACGGGTTGTTGGGTCGACTGGGGCTTGGGCTGGGGGAAAATCTGGTAGAGCAGGAGGTAAATCAGCACGCCGGTGATTGAGACGTACATCCACAGCGGCCACGTCCACTTGGCGATTTTTTTGTGCTGCTCGAACCGCTCCTTCAGCGCGCGGCTGAGCGTCATGAAAATGAGCGGCAAAATCACCACCGCCAAAATAACGTGCGTGATCAATATCGTGAAATAGATTGGTCTAAACCAAGCCGGCTCCACGAACTTTGTCGACCCGGTGTTAAAGTGGTAGATCAAGTAGCAGGTCAAAAACACCGCAGAAGTCACAAAGGCGCTGATCATGCAGTTGCGGTGCGCGATCTTGTTGCCCTTCTTGATGAAGACGAAGCCGAGCGTGAGGAACACGGTGGCGAGCGCGTTGAGGCAGGCGTTGATGAGCGGCAAATCCTGTATGGTCATTTTGCGGGTTCGATTAACAACGAGTTGGCGATGGAGATGGCTTTTTCCTTCCAGCCGTCCTCCATGCTCTCAAGCACACCACGGAGTCGGCCCTGCCGATCGATGGCCACGAAAATGGTGGCGTGGATGAACAGATCCTCCGGCGTGGCTTGTTCGCCGGGCGGCTTCTCGCGGGCGATCAGTTTCATCCCGTCCACGGCCAAGCGCACGATCTCCGGCTTGTCGCCGGTGAGGAATTGCCAGCGCTCGGCATTCGCTCCGAAGCGCCCGGCAAAGCGCTGCATGACGGCCGGGGTGTCGTGGCCAGGATCGGTCGTCAGCGTGGCGAAGGCAACGTCCGGCTCGGCGGCAAAGTGCGCCTGCAACTCGGCCATGCGCTTGGTCATCACCGGGCACGGCCCGGGGCAGCGGGTGAAGATGATGTCGGCAAACCAGACCTTGTTGGCAAACTTGGCCAAGCCGACCGGCTGGGCCATCTGGTTGGTCAGGGTGAAGTCGCTGAGCTGCGAGATGACCGGCAAGTCCCGCTTGGCCAAGCCGGACTCGGCGGGGCTGGAACCCGGGGCGCGTTGCTCCCGTATGAATGCAAACAGGACGGCCAGGATCACCACGGCCAAGCCGCCCCAGACAAGCCAGCGCACGGTTCGTGAGTACGATTCCATTTTAACAAAAAAAGGGCACTTCGCTCAGAGCGCCCCGGTGAGTTCGATCAGGGCAGGCGATGCTCAGGCTTTGTCGTCCGTGGCCGTGGTGGCGGTTGGCTTTTCGGCGGCCGGTTTTTTCTTTTCGACTTCAGCCTTGTACCACTCGTTCCATGCGGCCTCGTCAACGACTTTCACGGCGCCTTTCATGCGGGCATGGCCGTCGCCACAAAGCTGGGCGCAGGTGATCTGGTAGCGGCCCACTTTCACCGGCCTGAAGTGAATCGGAATGCGCATGCCGGGAATCACGTCCTGACAGACGCGCAGCGGCAACACCTTGAAACAATGGATGACATCCGTTGAGGTCAGGTCGATGGTGACGCTTTTGTGTGTGCCGTCCTCGTTTTTGATCATCGGCACCACGATGTCGGACTTGAGCACCTCGACGTCGTCCTCCCAGTACGGCTTTGACTTGTCGGTACCGAAGGGGTTGGCCGCGCTGACGAGGGTCTTGGATTGGGCGCCGAGTTTGCCGTCGGCACCGGGGTAACGGGCATTCCATGCAAACTGCTCGGCGGTGACGCGCACCACGCTCGCCTCGCTGAAGTCGGTGGGCTTGTTCACATAAAAATTCCAGTAGTAGATGGCCAGCACCACGAGGACGAGTTCCGCCACGATGACGGCTCCCTCGATCGAGTTGGTGATCGTCTTGGTCTTGACGCCCTTGTAGTCCGCCTTGGGATTGTTGGTGGCGCGAAACTTCCATAGCGCGACGAAATAATAAATGATCCAGCCAACAAAGAGCACCAGCATCAGCAGGTGAACGGCGATGATTAACCCGTCGATCTCGCCCCCGTCCTGGGAGACGACTTCCGGGAAGGAGAATGCTTTGATTATTCCTGATAGTAAGTCCATTTTAGACAATTATTCCTTAAACAATTCGGGATCCTCAAACTGGGCGTAGGCTTTGCCACGCCTGGAGAGAAAAACAAAAAAACCACCCACGCCGCCAAGCACGGGAACCAGTATGAGAACCAGGCTCGCGATGCCCCACTGCATGCCCTTGGTCATCGGGGAGTCGGGCGCGCCGAAGCAAACCGCGCACGCCTCGATCGCGCTTGGCCAAGCGAGCATGGCCAGAGCGAGGAGCAACAACCCGGTTGTGTGCTTTCGGTTCAAAGGTAACTGACGTGTTTCAGTTTTTTCAAAAAATAACGGAGGTACACCGACAGGCCAACCGTGCCCACCAGCGATAGGATACCCAACACCAACTCAGCCGTTTTGCCACTGGAACCGTGGTTCACCACTCCCCAAACCCCGAACATCAGCGTAAAAAGGATGGAGAGGATGATGAAAACCAGATGGAACGCCTTGAGCGACATGTTCAATTTATTCTTTTTTTACTCGCCCGCCTAGGCTTGGGTGCCGCCGCTTCAACGGGTGCGGGTTGACTCAGCATTTTGACGGTAAGAACAGTAAACGACGCCGGTAACGCCACGCCCAACAACGATGCCAAGACCACCCATATTGTTGGCATCTCGTTCCTTGCCAGATTGGGGGCATCCCCGTCGGCCCACATAATCAACCCCATCATGCCGGCAAAGAAGAAGAAAGTAATCACCATGGTCCAAGTGATCATGATCAGTTTTTTGTCCCATTTGTAGTGCATGAAAATCGCCACCACGAAGCTGGCCTTGACCAACGCGATCGTTAAGCCGATCACCGCCGCCCAAACTAGTGGAAGAGAAAACGCAAGATCGATCGCGAACGTGATGATTGTGCCAACAACCAACACGCCGCCGACCATGTAAAACAGCCTGACGAGATCGTTGATGAAATCCGGTGAATCGTGTGAGTCGCTCATTCTTTACAGGATATAAAGTATTGGAAAGAGGAAAATCCAGACCAAGTCCACAAAGTGCCAGAAAAGGCCGAAGGTTTCAATCCGGTTGGTGAACTGCTCACGATCCTTGTGCCACAGGGCCAACCCGATCGGGAGCATATTGTACAGCATTATAAGGATGCCCGCGAACACGTGGGCCGCATGCAAGCCAGTGATTGTGTAATAAATACCAAAAAACGTGCTGTGCTTGGGCTCGTATGCGGAGAGGCGCTTGATGTCTCCCACGTCCAGCGTGATCTCTTGGAAGTTGCTGTGATCCAACCCGAAAACCAACGACTTCACCCTTGGCTTGCCACCGATGTCCTCGGTGACGCGCTTGGTTCGCCACACCCACGGATGTTTCTTGATCATCTCGTACCCGGCGACGCTCAAGGCCACCGTGAAGCCCGCTTGGCCAAGCGCGTACTCTGCCCGCTTGGCTGAGTCGTAATCGGTCTTTTCCGAGAGCAAGCCGCCATTTAGACGCAGCCCGGCGGCATCCTCGGCACCCTGCTTGGCCAAGGCCTTGTCGGCATCAGCCTCTGACACGCCGGCGTCGGCCTTCCAGCCGGTGATGCGAACATCGATCTGGGCTTCCTCGTAGGCGTTGATGTGGCCGGAGAGCGCAAGTGTCCCGTTGTGCCAAGCATCATCGAAGGCAGCATGGCTGGCCTTGCTTCGCTCCTTGAAAAAACGGGTGGTGTAAATGCCTTCAATGTGTTCCTCGACATCGCCGCCGTGGGCATCGCCGTGGCCGTGCGCGTCGTCTCCGTCTTCGCCGTGCGACGCTGTCTCGTGATAGCCTGTCTGAAATTTCTCGTGCAGCACCGTCGCGTCGTTCAGCCAGACATCGTAGTGGGCAAACTTGGATGGCCACTCGTATCCCCATTTTACAAAGAGAAACAAAACTGCGCAGGCGATGGTCGCCCACTTCCATTTTTTGTATCCGGCGAGATTGCCCTGTTTCAGTTCCGCCCAAGCGAGCACGACA
>DQOE01000063.1 GCA_015658765.1 Verrucomicrobiota bacterium
ATCCGCTTTTCCGCCTGCTCGAACGCGTGGTTGCTGGCCGCGAACTGGCCGGCGGCCCGGAGCGCCGCGCCCTGCTCGAGAAACCACACCACGGCATCCCGCGAGTCGCTGTGTTTGCCGGCCTCCCGGCTGGCGATCTGCGCGGCTTGGCCGGTGCTGCCGCCGTTCCACGCTCCGCGAAACGACCTGGTCTGGCTCTCGTAACTGGCACACCCAGTCAGCAGCAGCACAAAACCCAAATGACAACACCAACGCATCGGCAGCAACGTTAACGCTTGGCCAAGCGCAAGCCAACGCCGGAGCGGCGGCGGGTGAATTGGCGTGCCGAGGCGGTGGCGGCATGGCAGGTTTTGGGCGGTGGGTAAGATTATTGGCATTGACCTTGGCACGACCAACTCGCTGGTGGCGATTGTGGAGTCCGGCATTCCGCTGGTGCTGGCGGACGGCCAGGGGCGGCGGCTGACGCCGTCGGTGGTGCGCGTCTCGGTGGCCGGCGAACCGGTGGTCGGCTGGGAGGCCAAGCGCGGGCGGGTGGCGCACCCGGAGACGACGGTCACGTCCATCAAGCGGTTCATGGGACGCCGGGGCGACGAGGTGGATTCAATCGCCGCCGCGTCGGCGTACGCCATTCGCGCCGAGGGCAGCGGGCCGGTGGCGGTGCCGCTGCACGGTCGCGACTGGTCGCCGGAGGAGTTGTCCGCCGAGATCCTCAAGGCGCTCCGGACGATTGCTGCCGAGGGGATGATTGACCGGCCCGAGGCGGCGGTGATCACGGTGCCGGCCTATTTCAACGACGCCCAGCGCAACGCCACGCGCAATGCCGGCGAGCTGGCCGGGCTGCGGGTCGAGCGCATCATCAACGAGCCGACCGCCGCCGCGCTCGCCTACGGGCTGGGTTCGCTGAAGGAAAAATCGAAAGTAGCCGTGTACGATTTCGGCGGCGGGACGTTCGACCTCTCGATTCTCGAGTTGAACGAGGGCGTGTTTCAAGTGCTGGCCACCTGCGGCAACACGCGGCTGGGCGGCGACGACATCGACCGCGTGCTGATCGAGCATTTGGCGGAGCAGATTGGCCAAGCGGGCGGGCCAAGCGCCGCCACCGACCCGGCGATTTGGGCGCGCTTGGCCGAGGCGGTGGAGGAGGCCAAGGCGCGGTTGTCCACGGAAAACGAGGTTGCCATCGCGCTGCCGTTTTTGGCGCCGGAGTTTAGTTTTGAATACACGCTGACGCGCGAACAGCTCGAGCGCTTGGCCAAGCCGGTCGTGGCGCGCACGCGCGAGTATTGCCTCAAGGCGCTCGCCGACGCCGGCCTGGCCAGCGGCGATCTCGACCAGGTGATCCTCGTTGGCGGACAGACGCGGATGCCGCTCGTGCGTGAGTTTGCCTCGGGAGTGTTCGGGTGCGGCGACAGTGGGCCGGAGTTGAACACGTCGCAGAATCCGGACGAGGCAATCGCGCTGGGCGCGGCGATTCAGGCGGGGATTTTGTCCGGCGACTTCAGCGGCATGCTGTTGCTCGACGTGACGCCGCTCTCGCTGGGCATCGAGACGTTCGGCGGGTTGATGAACGTGATCATCCCACGCAACACGACGATCCCAGTGAAGCGCGGCGAGGCGTTCACGACGGTGGCCGACTACCAAAAGGAGGTGCTCATCCACGTGCTGCAGGGTGAGCGTGAAAAGGCGGCGGACAACTGGAGCCTGGGGCGGTTCACGCTCGAGTTCGAGCCGCAGCCCAAGGGCGTGGCCAAGGTGGGCGTGCAGTTCGAGATCGACGCCGACGGCATTTTGCATGTGCTCGCGCGAGACATCAAAACCGGCAACGAGAAGCTCGTCGAGATGGCTTCCGCCGTGGAGGTCGATGATGCCGAAGTGCAGCAGATGATCGAGGAATCGGTAGAGCACGCGTTCGACGACATCGAGGAACGGCGCTGGATCGAGGCCAAGCTGCGCGCCGAGCAGACGGCGGCCGCCACGCGCAAGGGGCTGGAGTCGCTCGGCGGCGAGTTGGCGGACGATCAGCGCGGGGCGATCGAGTCGGCGCTGGCTGCGGTGGAGTCGCTGTTGGCCAAGCGGGGGCGGGACGAAGCGGTGACGGCTGCCGAGCTGAAGGAAGCCAACGGCAATCTCGACGACGCCACCCAGCCGTTGGCGGAGTTGATGATGGACCGCGTGATGGCGGAGATGCTCGAGAAACGCGGCGTGTTGCCGGGTTAGGTTTTCGCCGGGAGCTTGGTGCTGTCGAGCGCCTGGTTGCGAAAACCGTTGTTGGGCTTTTTGATGTCCGCGCCCTCGACGTGCCGGAGTTCGTCGTAGTCCACCTCCACGGCGCGCTCCTCGGGATTCGGGTGAGGCGCCCGCTGGTCCTTGGGCTGCGGGTTGATGAGGACGATGACGCTTCGGCCGGCTTCGCGCGGCTTGGTGTCACAACTTCCCCACGGCTTGATCTTCTCGATGAACGCCTCGATGGTCTGCACGCCGATGTGTTTCGTGCGAAGTTCCTTGCCGCGGAAACGCAGGATCACCTTGACCTTCATGCCTTCGCAGAGGAAGTCGATCGCGTGGTTCAGCTTGAAGGTGAAATCGTGCGGATCGATGTTCGGGCGCAGCTGGATCTCCTTGATCTTGACCGTGACGGTGGCCTTTTTCTGCTCCTTGCGAAGTTTCTTCTGCTCGTAGGAATATTTCCCGTAGTCCGTTATCCGGCAAACGGGCGGGCTGGCGTTGGGTGAAATCTCCACCAAGTCCAGCCGCATTTCCTTGGCCTTCCGCATGGCGTCCTGAATGGAAAACACCCCCAGTTGTTGTCCATCATCCATCAGGAGCCGAACCTCCCGGGCTCGAATCCTGCCGTTTACTCGCGTCCGTGGTGCCCGGTAGGGGCGCCTTCCGCCTTTGGGGCGACTCAAAGCGTGCCCCCGATGCTGTGGTTTATCATATAGACTAATTGAATTGCCCGTCACTGGACGGGGCAGGGGCAGAGGCTATTTTTTGACACCGCCTTTGCAAGCCAAATTTTAAAAAAACAAAAGCAACAGTGATGCCAAAAGGCCCGCCACAACGCTTGGAAGGGGGAATAGCTTTGCGGCCGGGCGGCTGTCCCGATACTATCCCGCCCCGAAGCCGCATGAGTTTTTTTGACATCACAAGCGAACCATCGCGCTTGGCCAGGCGCGGCCTGCTGCTTTTGGGCGGCCTGCTCGCGCTTGGGCAGGCGCGGGCGCAACTCGCCCCGCCACCGCCTCCGGCCAGGACGAGCATCACCGTCAGCAACGGCAAGTCGCTGGCTGGCTGGCGCGCGCCGCTTGGCGACTGGAAGCTGGTGAGGGCCGCCGCGCCGTCACCGGACAACCCAAAGGCGTTCACGCTGGCCGAGGGCAAGGGCGTGCTCGTCAACGGCGACAAGGGCCGCACTGGCAACGTGTTCAGCAAACACGAGCACGGCGACGTGATGGCGGCCGTCGAGTTCATGGTGCCGCGGGGCTCGAACTCCGGGATTTATTTTCAGGGCCGATACGAGATCCAGATTCTCGACAGCCACGGGAAGGCCAAGTTGACCCACGGCGACAACGGCGGCATCTACCAGCGCTGGGCCAACGGCAAGGGCTTCGGGGGCGCCGCGCCGATCATGAACGCCAGCAAGCCGCCG
>DQOE01000170.1 GCA_015658765.1 Verrucomicrobiota bacterium
CCGAGCGCCGACGTCATTATTCACCCGACGATTTAACAGTACGCAGCATGTCGTTATAATTTCCGAATCCCCCCGCGTGCCGCATTGGGCGAGGGAGGGGCAAGTTCCACCTTGCCCCATTTCAAAGTTAATTTGGGACGAGGTGGAACTCGTCCCTCCCGGGAAGGGTTCAGGCGGTGGCGGCTGCCTCGGCCGGTTTTTCGTCGCAACCGCGGCGGCTGCCGCAGCCATCGGCGGAAACTTGATCGGCGAAGTCGTTGTCCCAGTCCGGATCGAGCCCGAGGTCGCGCAGCATCTGCAAATCCTTCTCGACCGGCTGGTTAAGCGTGGTGAGATAGTTGCCGACCATCAGCGCACTCGCGCCGGCGGTGAACACCATGCTCTGCATGTCGCGCAGGTTCACCGTGCGGCCGCCGGCGATCATGATTTCCTTGCGCGGCAGGATGAATCGGAACACGGCAATGGTCTTGAGAATCTCCATCGGCGGCAGCGGCTCCTGATTCTCTAGCGGCGTGCCCTCGATCGGGTTGAGGATGTTTATCGGCACGACGTTGGCGTTGATCTCACGCAACTGCATTGCCAGGTCCACACGATCCTCGCGTTCCTCACCCATGCCGATGATGCCGCCGGAGCAAATCTTGATACCGGCGGTTTTCAAAAACTGAATCGTCTTGAGCCGATCCTCGAACGTGTGCGTTGTGCAGTGCTCGGGAAAAAAACGGCGCGAGCTCTCGAGGTTGTGGCCGTAGCAGGAGAGACCGGCGTCCTTCAATCGGTCGGCAACGGCTTGGCTTTCGATCAAGCCCAGCGAGGCGTCCGGGCGCGACTTGCCGTTCTCCTTCATCTCGCGGATGCGGTCGCAGACCTCGTCGAGCATCGGGCCTTCCTTGAGCCCGCGCCAGGCGGCGACCAGCCCAACGGCGGTGACGTTGTTGTCCTTGGCCTCGGACATCGCCTCCGCCACCGGCTCGGGATCGACGAATCCGTATCGCGGCGACTCGGTCTGGTACGCGGCGGACTGGGCGCAGAACGAGCAGTTCTCCGAGCAGGCGCCGGCCTTGGCGTTGACGATCGAGCAGAGATGAATCTTGTTGCCCTTGAACTGTTCGCGGATGCGGTTGGCCCACGCGAGCAGGTCCATGATGTCGGCGTTGTTCTCGATGCGGGCCAGCTCGATCGCCTCGTCGCGGTCGATTTCTCCGCCGTCGAGAACCCGCTGGCCCAGCTCGGCAACACGTTCCCGAACCGGCATCTCCGTCGTTGAGTCAGTCAAAGTCATGCTCATGCGACCGGCAATCTAGCCAAAACCAAGCCTTTGGCCAAGCGCAAGAGAGTTTCAAGTTTTCAGTTTCAAGTTTCAGGTCGATCAACGGTGAAGTTTGAAGCTTGGCTGCCTCTGGCTTACAACGGGGCGCGGCATGGAGACGGAACTTTTCAGCGACGCGGGGGAGCCGGACTTGACCGGGCTGCTGAAGCGTTTCTTTGGTTACGAGTCGTTTCGGCCGCTGCAGGAGGAGGTGATGCGCGACGCGCTCGCCGGGCACGATACGTTTGTGCTGATGCCGACCGGCGGCGGCAAGTCGCTTTGTTACCAGTTGCCGGCCCTGGTCAAGGGCGGGCTGACAATCGTCGTCTCGCCGCTGATCGCGCTGATGAAGGACCAGGTTGACGCGCTGCACGAGGCCGGTGTGTCAGCGACGTTCTTGAATTCCACGCTCGGTGCCGCGGAGGCGCGCCGCCGCCTGGCCGGCCTGTACAACGGCGAATACCGCCTGCTGTACGTCGCGCCGGAGCGGTTGATGCTGCCGGAGATGCTCGAGCGTTTGGCCGAGTGGCAGCCGGGGCTGATCGCGATCGACGAGGCGCACTGCATCAGCGAGTGGGGACACGACTTTCGTCCTGAGTACCGGCAGATCGCCGAGTTGCGCGGGCGCTTTCCAGAGACGCCGTTGATGGCGCTGACCGCCACGGCGACCGAACGGGTTCGGGCGGACATCGTGTCGCAGTTGAAGTTGTGCGAGCCCAGGCGCTACGTCGCCAGTTTCAACCGGGCCAACCTCATGTATCGCGTCATACCGCGCAACCAGCCGCTGCGGCAGGTGCTGGACGTGGCCAGGCGGCACGACGGCGAGAGCGGCATTGTTTACTGCGGCACCCGCGCCGGCACCGAGCGGTTGGCCAATCGCCTGACCGATCAAGGGATCCGAGCGGTGCCGTACCACGCCGGCCTGGATGCCGGGACGCGCGCGAAAAACCAGGAGGCGTTCATCCGTGACGAGGTGCAGGTCGTGTGCGCGACGATCGCGTTCGGGATGGGCATCGACAAACCGGACGTGCGCTTCGTGATTCATTACGATTTGCCGAAGAACATCGAGGGTTACTATCAGGAAACGGGCAGGGCAGGGCGCGACGGGCTGCCAGCGGACTGCGTGCTGTTGTTCAACGCCTCGGACGTGGCCAAGCAGATCGGGTTTATCGAGGAAAAAACAGACGAACATGAACGCACTGTTGCGCGGCAATTGCTGCAGCAGATGGTTCACTTCGCCGAGACGAGCGACTGCCGCCGACGGTCGTTGCTGCACTATTTCAGCGAGGCCTTCACGGACAAAAACTGCGGCGCATGCGACAACTGCCTCGATCCGAAGGAGACATTCGACGGCACGGAGGCGGCGCAA
>DQOE01000010.1 GCA_015658765.1 Verrucomicrobiota bacterium
ACGCTGATTCGCCGGTTGTACTTCGACCTCCTCGGCCTGCCGCCGACCGCAGAGGCGGTTGTGGAGTTCGAAGCGGATGCCCGACCGGATGCCTACGAGCGGTTGGTTGAGTCGCTGCTCGCGTCGCCGGCTTTCGGCGAGCGTTGGGCACAGCATTGGCTCGATCTTGCGCGCTTCGCCGAGACGGACGGTTTCGAGCACGACAAGGTGCGTCCCAATGCGTGGCGCTACCGAGATTGGCTGATCAGCGCGCTGAACGCCGATCAGTCTTACGACGAATTTGTCCTCCACCAACTCGCCGGCGACGAAGTGTCACCCGCCGCCGCCCTGGCCACCGGTTTCCTGCTGGCCGGGCAGGACATGCCGGACATCAACTTGACGACCGAGCGACGCCACATGGTGCTCAACGAAATGACCACGACCGTCGGCTCGGTTTTTCTCGGTCTGACCGTCGGCTGCGCGCAGTGCCACGACCACAAGTCGGACCCGGTCAGCCAGGCCGATTTTTATCGGTTGCGCGCGTTCTTCGAGAGCGCCCTGCAATTCAAGGAACAGAAACTTGCCCTTGCCGGGGGTGAAGTCAGCGGACGTGTGATGCGCGTCTCGACTGGCAGGCCGGTGCCGACCCGGTTTGCGGTGCGCGGCGATTTTCGGCGGCTTGGCCAAGTGATGAAACCGGCGGCACCGCGAATCGCCCTTGGCCGCACCGGGAGCGGCCCCGAGGCCAGCCGCACCGGTCTGGCCAAGTGGATGTCCGGCTCGCGCAACCCGTTGTTTCTTCGATCGGCGGTCAACCGGCTTTGGCAGTTTCACTTTGGCCAACCGCTGGCCGGGACGCCGGACGACTTGGGACGCAACGCCGGGAAGCCAAGCCACCCGGAGTTGCTCGACTGGCTGGCGGCGGAGCTGCCCCGGCGCGGGTGGAGCCTCAAGTCGATGCACCGGCTGCTGCTCACCTCGGCGGCGTACCGGCAGGTGAGCCGGGGGGAGGGCGAGCACTGGGCCAGGCGCCTGGCGGCTGATCCCGGCAACCGGCTTTATTCGCGGATGAACCGGCGTCGGCTCGACGGCGAGTCGCTGCGCGACACGCTGCTCACACTCAGCGGCCGGGTGACACAGCGCGCCGGCGGTCCCGGTGTGCGCCCGCCGCTGCCCCGGGAAATCACCAGTACGCTGCTCAAAAACCAATGGCCGGTCAGCACGGACGAGAAGGATCACCACCGGCGCAGCGTTTACCTGTTCGCCCGGCGAAATCTGCGCTACCCGCTGTTTGAACTGTTCGACCGCCCGGACGGTACGGCGTCTTGCGCCCATCGCAAGGAATCCACCACCGCACCGCAGTCGCTGATCCTGCTCAACTCCGGCTTTTCGCTGACGATGGCCAAGTCCCTTGCCGGGCGGTGCCAAGCCGGCGCGGCGCCTGCCGGCGAGTTCGTCCGGCGAATGTACCGCCTGCTGTTCCAGCGTGAACCAAGCCGGGAGGAGATGCGCTTGGCCAGGCAGTTCGTCGTCGGGCCAAGCAGCGGCGATGTTGAACCACTCGCACAACTTGCCCTCGCCTTGATCAACCTCAACGAGTTCCTGTTCGTGGATTGACGGGAGCCGTTCGTTTGGAATCGGTAAATCATCCTCGACCAGCATTGTCGCAGAGGCGGTTTTTTCGTAGATTCCCGCGTTTACACGAATGAAAAACTGGATTGCATCAATTGTTGTTGCGCTCGCCGGGTTGGCGAGCGGCCAAGCCGCCGGGGAGCCCAACATCGTGCTGATCATGGCGGACGACATGGGCTACGAGTGCGTCACGGCCAACGGCGGTGAGTCGTACTCGACGCCAAACCTCGATCGCCTGGCCAGGGGGGGGATGCGGTTTGAGCACTGCTACTCGCAGCCGATCTGCACGCCGTCGCGGGTGCAGTTGATGACCGGCAATTACAACCAGCGAAACTACATCCGCTTCGGCCTGCTTGACCCGGCGGTGACGACGTTCGGCCACTTGGCCAAGCGCGCCGGTTACGCGACCTGTATCGGCGGCAAGTGGCAGTTGGAGAACGGGCTGAAGGGGCCGAACCATTTCGGCTTTGACGAGTATTGCCTGTGGCAGTTGACCCGCCGCCCAAGCCGCTACCCCAACCCCGGCCTCGAGGTGAACAGCACCCTGCGTTACAAACTGCACCGCGACGGCCGCTTCATCGACATCGCCAACGATCCGCTCGAAGTCAAGCCGCTCGACACCGGCAGGCTCGGTAACGCCCAGCGTAAAACCCTCGCCATGCTGCAAAGTGTGCTCGACGAAAAGGAGGGCACCCGCACCAGGTTTGACTTGAAAAAGTACAAAACGAAAAAGTGAGTCGTGACTCTGGTTTCCCGTTTCATTTGTTTTCTGCTGTCCAGCGTGGCGCTTGGCCAAGCGCAGGATTTTCAGAAAAAAAAGCCGCCCGCCGACCCGTTCAGTAGGCCGGATTTTCAGGCGTTGGTGCGCAAGGCCGATCCGCTTGACGCAGTGGAAAGCCTGAAGTTGTTCGACGTCCCGGACGGTTTCCGGATGGAGTTGGTCGCCGCCAGCCCGGACATTGGCCAGCCGATGAATCTCGCCTTCGACGAGCGCGGCCGGTTGTGGGTCACGAGCACGCTCGAATACCCGTACCCCGCGCCGCTTGGCCAACCCGGTCGCGACACGATCAAGATTCTCGAGGACACCAACGGCGATGGCGCCTACGACAAGCTCACCACCTTCGTCGATGGCCTGAACATCCCCACCGGGATTTATCCGTACAGGGATGGCGTAATCGCCTGGAGCATCCCGAACATCTGGTTTTTGCGCGACACCGACGGCGACGGCAGGGCGGACAAGCGGGAGAAACTTTACGGTCCGCTTGGCTTCGAGCGCGACACGCACGGCATGCAGTCGTCGTTCACTCGCGGGCTCGACGGCTGGCTGCATCTCACGCACGGTTTCAACAACACGACCACCGTCAACGCCGCCGACGGCTCGAGCATCACGATGAACTCCGGCAACACGTATCGCGTGCAGTTGGACGGCTCAAGCGTGCAGCAGTTCACCTTCGGGCAAGTCAACCCGTTCGGCATGTGCCTCGATTCGTTCGGAAACTTTTACACCGCCGACTGCCACAGCTCGCCGATTTATCAGCTCATTCGCGATGCCTATTACCCGAGCTTCGGCAAGCCGCACGACGGCATGGGCTTTGCGCCCACGGTGATCCGGCACACGCACAACTCAAGCGGCCTGTGCGGCATCGTTTTCAACCAGGACAATCACTGGCCGGCGGAATTCCGCGACAACATCTTCGTCGGCAACGTCGTCACCAGCCGCGTCAATCGCGACAGGATCCAGTGGCGCGGCAGCAGCCCGAAAGGCACCAAGCTGCCGGACCTGATCCGCACCCGCGACCCGTGGTTCCGGCCGGTCGATTTGCAGTTCGGCCCCGACGGCGCGCTGTACATTGCCGATTTTTACAACCGCATCATCGGTCACTACGAGGTGCGCCTCGACCACCCCGGACGCGACCGCGAGACGGGCCGGATTTGGCGCTTGGTTTACAACGGCCCAAAGGGCGAGCGCCTGGCCAAGTCGGTCAATCTCCCCGCCGCGCCGCTTGACCAAGCGATCGCCGAGCTGGCCAGTCCGCTGCTCGCCCGCCGCATGACTGCCACCGACTACCTCGCCGATGACGTCGGCCAGCACGCCGCCGCGCCGCTTGGCCAGGCGATGGCTCGGGCCGGTGCCAAGCCTGAGTTGAAGGCGCACGGCGCGTGGGTGCTCCACCGCCTTGGCCAACTGGACGAAGCCACCCAGTTGCGCTTGGCCAACGACAAATCAGAGCTTGTCCGCGTCCACGCCCGGCGCATTGCCGCCGCGCAAAAAAACTGGACGCCAAAAACCACGGCGGTGGTGCTGGCCGGCCTGCACGACAGCTCGCCGCAAGTCCGCCGCGCCGCCGCCGATGCCCTCGCGCGGCAGTCGCACGCCGATCACATCCGTCCGCTGCTGACCGCGCTTGGCCAAGCTCCCGCAACTGACGGGCATCTGCGCCACGCGCTGCGGATCGCGCTGCGCAACAACCTCCGCGCCGTCGACGATCCGGCCAGGTTTGCCGACCTCAAAAATGATCCCAAAAATCTCCGCGAATTAATGAGCGTGGCGCTCTCCGTCAACTCGCCGTTCGCCGCCTCGCTGCTCTTGGTCAACCTTCACGATGCCGGGATCGAGCGCGGGCAGTTGACCATTTACCTCCGCCACATCGCCCGCAACGCGCCGCCGGAGGGGCTGAACCGCCTGGCCGCCTTGGTGCAAAAACAGTTCCCCGGCAACCTCGATTTCCAGGCGGAACTATTGCTCGCCATCAACGAGGGCATCGTCCAGCGCGGACTCACTCCCGAGCAGGGCGTGCTCGCTTGGGCGGAAAAACTTGCCGGCGAACTACTCGCCGCTACCGAGGCGGTCGGGACACACTGGGTTGCCGAGCCGGCCAAGGGTGTGCCGCCGTCGGGCATCCCGTGGATCGTGCAAACGCGCAGCATCCCGGCCAGCACGCCCAAGTGGAAAAACCACCCGCACCCCGATCACCCAACCGCCAGCCCGTGGATTCCGCAGGTGCGCGCCTCCAACGACGGTGTCACCGGTCTTCATTACATCACCAGCCTGCCGCCTGGTGGCGAGTCGCTCACCGGCGTGCTGCGTTCGGTGCCGTTTGCGATGCCGGCCGAGCTGACATTTTTCATCAACGGCCACCGCGGCTTCCCCAACGATCCCGCGCATGAGAAGAATTTTGTGCGACTCGTCGATGCCAAGACCGGCGGCGAACTGCATCGGGTGTATCCGCCGCGCAACGACACCGGCGTGCCGGTGCGCTGGCGACTCGACCGGCCACGCGAGGTGTTCGTCGAGGTCGTTGACGGCGACACCGGCGCGGCCTTCGCATGGCTCGGCGTGGCGCGGTTCAGCGTCAGTCTCGAGATGTTCCGGAACGCCGATTTTCTCAGCAGCGCTGCGCCCGGCGGCGAACGCCTGACCGGTGTGCTCCGTTCCCGAGAATTTGCCGTTCCGAGTCGGTTGCGTTTTCTGCTCGCCGGCCATGGAAGCCACCCCGGCAAGCCGTCAAACCAAAAAAAATACGTTCAACTCGTCGAAGCCGTGACTGGCCGCATCCTGCAAAGGACCGGGTGCTCCAGCGGCGAGACCGCGCAGGAAATCGTGTGGGACTTGTCGGCGTTTACAGGTCGTCGCGCGCGCTTCGAGATCGTCGATCGCGACACGAGGGGCGGATTCGCCTGGGTGGCGGCGGGTGGATTCGAGCCGGACATCGCCCCGCTGCCCACGATGGCGCCGCGCTACTTGGCCAAGCGTCAGCTCGCTGCCGCGCAGATTGCCCGCGACCTGAAATTGACGACGGTGCTCGATGCCGCCACGGGCTTGGCCACCGATCCGATTGCCGCCACTGCGGCGCGTGAGGTGGCGGTTTCAGCCATTCTGGGCAACGGCAACGCGGGCCAGCAAGCCAGCGTCGCATCGATCCTCGAGGACGGCGGCCAGCCAAGGTCGCTGCGTCTGGCCGTGGCCAATGGCGGGGCACATTTGCCGGTCGTTCGCTCTCGCTTGGCCAAGGCGCTTGGCCAAGCGCCGGCCGATCTGCAACTGCAGTTTGCCCTTGCGCTGGTCAGGAACCGGCTCGGGGCCAAGGCGCTGCTTGGCATAGTGAAAAGCGGGCAGGCACCGGCCGGGTTGCTGCTGAATCCGCAGATAAAAAGCAGTTTCCCGAAGGCCGCTGCCCAGCGCGTGGCGGCGCTCACCGCTGACTTGCCCAAGCCGACCGCCGACCGCGAACGACTCATCGCCGAGCGCGTGGCGGCGTTTCGCGAGACGGGCGGTGACGCGGCAAGTGGCCGGACGACCTTCGCCACCTACTGCGCGGCCTGCCACCAAAAGGGAGGGGAGGGCGGAAACATCGGCCCGCAACTCGACGGCGCCGGCAACAGGGGCGTTGAGCGGTTGGTGGAGGACATTCTCGACCCGAACCGCAACGTCGATGTGGCGTTCCGCTACTCGATCGTGAAACTCAAAAAAGGGCAGACGGTGCTCGGGCTGAAGCGGCGCGAGGTCGGTGAATCGATCGTCTTCGCCGACTTGGCCGGCGCGGAGAGCAGCATCGCGAAGGCCGACATCGCGTCGCAGGAACAGACATCACGCTCCCTCATGCCCGAGGCCCTCGGTCAAGCGATCCCCCCCGCTGACTTCAGCCATCTGCTGGAGTTTTTATTCGCGAAATAACCCGCTAGTTTTGTTTCGGGGGCGGTTTAGAAATCGAGGCCGGTGATTTGGGTGTAGGCTTCGATGTATTTCTCGCTGGTTTTTTGGACGATGTCGTTCGGCAGATCGGGGCCGGGCGGGGTTTTGTCCCAGTCGAGGGTCTCGAGGTAGTCGCGGACGAATTGCTTGTCGAAGCTGGGCTGGCTTTTGCCGGGGGCGTAGAGGTCGGCCGGCCAGAAGCGGGAGGAGTCGGGCGTGAGCACCTCGTCGATCAGGATGAGTTCGCCGTCGAATAAGCCGAACTCGAACTTGGTGTCGGCGATGATGATGCCTTTTTTGGCGGCGTGATCCCGGCCGCGTTGGTACAGCTCAATGCTCAGTTCGCGGGCCTGTTCGGCGATGTCGCTGCCGACGATTTCGACGGCTTGTTCGAAACTGATGTTTTCGTCGTGTCCCTCCTCAGCCTTGGTGGCCGGGGTGAAGATCGGCTCGGGCAGTTGCGAGGAATTCTTGAGGCCGTCCGGCAGCGCGATGCCGCAGACGGTTCCCTGTTTTTGGTATTCCTTCCAGCCGGAGCCGGCGAGGTAGCCGCGGACGACGCATTCGATGGCGAGCGGCTGGGCTTTTTTCACGACCATGGCGCGGCGGCCGATTTGCTCGGCGTAGTCGCGGACGGCCTCGGGCAGCGGCTCGTCGGCCCCGGCGAGAAGATGGTTCGGGACGACGTCGCCGAATTGGCCAAACCAAAAGTGCGAGAACATCGTCAGCACTTCGCCCTTGAGCGGGATGCCGTTGGGCATTACGACGTCGTAGGCGCTGATGCGGTCGCTGGCGACCATCAGGAGGCGGTCGCCGAGATCGAACATTTCACGGACTTTGCCGCTGCGAACCTTGGAGACGCCGGGGAGATCGAGTTGTAGCAGGGTATTGCCTGACATGGGCGCGGATGATGCGGGTGACCGGCTGATTTTCAAGCCGATGTTATTCACAGCCAAGCGGTGTCAGGCCTGGGCGGCGACGGGTGAGGATTCCGGCTCGAAG
>DQOE01000391.1 GCA_015658765.1 Verrucomicrobiota bacterium
CGGAGGTCTGCATGCGGGCGGCCAGTTCGAAGCTGGCGATGCGCGCCTCGAGATCCAGCTCGCCTGGGTGCGACGCGCTGTGTTTGCGGTTGAGGCTGCCGAGGAAGTCGAGGTAGTTGCGCTGGCCACCGCCGCGCAGATTTGCCGGAGCCTCGAGGTTCAGGATGCGCGGCTCTCGCGCCCTCACCACGGTGCCCTGATACAGGCTCGGCAGCCAGCCGGCCGACCAGTTCCACGTCCCCTCGACCGGCAGGCTTGCGGGGTCGCGCAGCACGAGGTAGGCCGGCAGGTTTTGGCTCTCGGTGCCGAGGCCGTAGGTGAGCCAACTCCCCAGCGATGGCCGGCCGCTCACGGTGCGGCCGCTGTTGAGGGCGTGAATGGACTGGCCGTGGTTGTTCACGCCGGTGTGCATGCTGCGGATGAGGCAAAGCTCATCGGCAATCTCGCCGAAGCCGGGCAGCAGTTCCGAGAAGTCCATGCCGCTTTGCCCGTGCCTGTTGAATTTCCACGAACTGGGCAGCACCTGGGCGCTGGCCCCGGCTGCGTCGTCGTACTTGAGTTTCACCGGGATGTCCCTGCCAGCCCACTCGTCGAGCATAGGCTTGGGGTCGCACAAGTCCATCTGGCTTGGCCCACCCTGCATGAAGAGCGAGATCATCGCCTTGGCCCGCGGCTCTTTGTGCGGTTGCCGGGGAAACAGGCTGTGCGACTGGCCCGCCAGCTCCGGCTTGACCGGCTTGGCCAACAGCCCCTCCCGTTGCAGCAGCCAGGTCAGCGCCACGCCGCCGATGCCCATGGCGTTCTGCGCCAAAAAATGCCGGCGACTTGACTGAAGCTGTGAATCCTCAATCGACATAGATGAAGGCGTTGGAGCTGAGCAGCGCCTGACAGTAATTGGCCAAGGCGGCGAGGTCGGGGTGCTTCTCTTTTTGGGTCTTGAACAAGGAGGTTTGTTTTTCAACGAACGCCGCCGCCTGGGCCAGCTCGCCGGCACTGGGCGCTTGGCCAAGCGTGGTTTCCCAAGCCAAACCAAGCTGCGTGTCTAGGCTGCCCTTGGCGAAGTGCTGGAGCCGGCCGGCCATCGACCGGCTTTCGCTGATGACGAAGTTGTTGTTCATCATCATCAACGCCTGCGGCGCCACGGTGGAGACAGTCCGCTTGGTGCAGTTTGGCTCCATCGACGGGGCGTCAAATGCATCGACAAACGAAAGCACCTTCGAGCGGCGCACCTGCACGTAGAGGCTGCGGCGGTTTTCCTCGGCACCCAGCGAGATGGTTTTTCCCGTTGGCCGATTGGAACTGTCGTTGGTGCTCACGCCGACGACGATCTGGCCCACCTCGTCCTCCTTCACCGGCACCGGTTTGCCGAACATGCGTGGGTTCCACTGGCCGCTCACGAAGAGAATCGAGTCGCGGAGAGTCTCGGCCTCGAGCCGGCGGACGCTCATGCGGCCGAGTAGCCGGTTGTCGGGGTCGAGTTCGTCGAGCTTGGCCAAGCGGCGCGAAGTTTGGCGGTAAGCCTGGCTGGTCATGATGAGCCGATGCAGGCGCTTGAGCCGCCAGCCGTTTTTCATGAAGTCGCTGGCGAGCCAGTCGAGCAGTTCGGGGTGGCTTGGCTTCTCGCCCAGTTTGCCGAAGTCACCCGGTGTATCGACCAGGCCGCGGCCGAAGTGGTGCAGCCAAAAGCGGTTGACGAGCACACGGCCCGTGAGCGGATGCGTCCCGTCGGTCAGACGCTTGGCCAAGGCCAGCCGTCGCCCGGTCGAGGGTCGCCTGCCATCGTTCTCGGGGATCGGGTTTTTATTCAGCGCCACCACGCTCAGGTCGGCCGGTTTCACGGCGGCCTTGGGCTGGCCGTGGTCGCCCCGGAAAAAAAGGTGCGTGACCGGCACTTTGCCCGCCTGCTCGGTCAGCGCCCGGATGAACGGCTCCTCCGGCTTGGTGGCGCGGACGTCGGCAGCCTTTTT
Organism: Verrucomicrobiota bacterium; assembly: GCA_015658765.1. GTDB lineage: Bacteria > Verrucomicrobiota > Verrucomicrobiia > Limisphaerales > UBA1096 > UBA1096. The sequence continues at coordinate 1,968 of DQOE01000391.1, forward strand.
GGCCATGGCGTCGAGTAACGCCTTGGTCAGGCTGTCGCGAAAATACTGGATTTGCCCGTCGAGCTTCTTGAGTGCCTCGGCGTTGTCGGCGTCTTTGTTGTCGGTGAGTTTTTTGCGCTCGGCGTTGAGCTTGGCGATCTCGTCGTTGAATTCGCGATCGTAAAGGTACAGCGAACCGGGGCTGATCTGCCGCACGCTTGGGTGGTTGTCCAAAAGCGCCTTGTGCTCGTCGGTGCGTTTGCCGGCCGGCGTCTTGTAGGCGACCCGCAACGGCTCACGCAGTTCCTCCGGCGCCTTGCGCAGCTTCCATTCCAGCGTGCGCTCAATGAAGAAATCGACCTTGGCCTGCCGCTTGGCATCGAGCTTCTTCGCCTCGACCTCGATGTCGGCGCACTGCTTCCGGTCGGCCTCGGTGAAGAGGGAGATCTGCCGGCTCTGCGGCATGCGCCAGTTTGCCGGGTCAAGCGCCGGCTCGAAGACGGCTCGCAACTTGTAGTAGTCCGACTGCAGGATCGGGTCGTAACGATGATCGTGGCACTGCGCACACCCA
>DQOE01000281.1 GCA_015658765.1 Verrucomicrobiota bacterium
GCAGAAACGGGTGACGGGCTGTGGCCACCGGGGAGTCGCTCCATCCAATGGCGTTTGCCGGTCCTGGCCTCGAAACAGCTGGCGATCCCGCTGTCGGCGACCATGAGCAGGTAGCGTCCGGAGATGATGGGCGAGGGGACATAGGCGGCGCCGCGAGTCGTGCGCCAAGCGATGTGCGTGTCGGTGACGTTGCCCCTGCCGCCGGGCCGTATTGCGAGGGTGTGCCGCTCCGGGTAGCCGCCGGTCGCAAAGACGTATTTTCCATCGTAAACCATCGACGCAACAAACTGCTCAGTCGGGCCATCGACAATCCAGTGGCGCTTGCCATTGCGCGGATCGTAACTGGCGACACAAAGGCTTCCGGAGAGGATCATCTGAGTGCGGCCGTCGATCTCGCGGATGATCGGCGTGACGTAGCTGCGGGTTTTGTTTTCGCGCCGGATTCGCCAACGTTCCCTGCCGGATTGGCGATCGAGCGCGACGAGATAGGCGTCGCCATCGTGGTCGCCGTTGAGGATCACCAAGTCTTCAAAAAGCACCGGGCAGGTGTTGAAGCCGTGCGCGCTGACGAAGTCGCCGACGTTGGTTTTCCACTTTTCGTTTCCGTCCAGATCGTAGGCGGTGACGATGATTTTGCCGGGAGTGATGAGGCGATCGGAGCTGACATTCGGCGCGATGACCCGGTCACCCTCGGCGCGCATGAACGTGACGTAAACCTGTCTGCCGTCTGTGGCCGGAGTGCCGGAGGCACGGCTGTTGAGTCGGTGAATCGTTTCCGGTGGCGACTGCACAACGTCTCGTTGCCAGACCGTTTGGCCGCTGGGCCTGTCGAGGCAGAGCAGGATGCGTTTGTTCTTTTCGGTAAGGCTGCTAGTGAGGAAAACCTTGTCGCCCCAAATGATCGGCGACGAGTGGCCTTCACCGGGAATGGCGATTCTCCAGGCAATGTTTTCCGTGCCGCTCCACCGGGTCGGGATGCCTTTTTCAGGGCTGGTTCCATCACCGTTTGGCCCGCGCCAACCCTGCCAATTTTCGGCCTGGGCCAACCCTGCCACAAAAAAGAACAACACAACCAAACGCATGCCGGGAGTCTAGCGTCGTTGCCTTCTGGAACAAGAATCAACTCTCTGTTTGACCAGTCGGATGCTGAAGTAATGCCTCGCGTGCCGGTGCTGGCGGTCTACAATGTCGCCCATGCCTTTTGGGAAAGTTGTTTTCCTGTTTTTCATCCTGGGTAGCCAAGCAATGGCGGAACAACTTTGGTCGTTGCAACCCTTGAAACGTCCGGAGGTTCCGCGGGCTACTGATGGATGGGCGTTGAATCCGGTTGACCAGTTTATAGCCCGGAAACTGGTCAATACCGGGATCACTCCGGGGAAAAAGGCAGCGCCGTCTGCTCTGTTGCGGCGTGTTTCCTTTGACGTGACCGGTCTGCCTCCCTCGCCAAACGATGTGGCTGCGTTTTGTGAGGCGGAGGATGCAGTGTATGGGCAACTCGTGGACCGATTGCTGGCCAGTCCCCACTTTGGCGAGCGTTGGGCGACTCACTGGTTGGACATAGCGAGGTTCGCGGAAAGTTACGGTTTTGAGATGGATCAACCGCGCCCGGATGCGTGGCGCTACCGTGACTTTGTCATTCGTGCCTTTAATGAAGACATGCCGTACGACGAGTTTGTGCGCCTGCAGTTGGCGGGGGATCACTTGAAACGCACCAATCCTGACGCCTGGGTGGCGACTGGATTTCTGGTTGCTGGGGTGGAGAACTTGATTCAAACCCGAAAAGAGTTTGAGCGGGACCGCTATGACAAGGTGGACGACATGGTTTCCACTGTAGGCACGGCTTTACTGGGTTTAACCATCGGCTGCAGCCGATGCCATGATCATAAATACGATCCGCTGTCGCAGCGCGACTATTATCACCTTGCGGCGGCCTTTGGCTCCACGGTGAGCAGGGTGAAGGAGTTCGAGCGCGGAAACACGCGGTTCAAGTCGTTTGTTGCCACCGAGGCGGCCGATGGAAAAATCCCCATGGTGGTTGTCACCGAGCCATCCTCCAAAAATCTGCCGAGTGTGCCGGCCCGGATTCATTTCCTTGATCGGGGAGACGTGAAAAAGAAAAGGGAGGCTGTCTCGGTACGGTATCCAAACGTGCTGATCCGAAACGGAGCGAAGCCTTCGCGGTGGAGCCAGGGTTCATCGGGGCAACCGGAAGTTCCCGGACGAGTTGCCTTGGCACGATGGATCACGGATCATCAGGACGGAGCCGGCCACCTGTTGGCACGGGTCATCGTGAACCGGGTTTGGCATCATTATTTCGGCCGCGGGATTGTTGCGACACCCAGTGATTTCGGGACGCGTGGCGATCCACCGACACATCCGGAACTGCTTGATTGGCTGGCCGGCGAGCTGATCCAAAACGGCTGGCGACTCAAGCCCATCCACAAGTTGATTTTGACCAGTGCAACTTATCGGCAAGGGTTCCAGAATGCTGCGACGGATAGCCGCGTTGTTGGTTATGAAGAGTTGGATCCAGATAATTTACTCCTGTGGCGACGCGACCCAAAGCGGCTCGATGCCAGTGCCATCCGGGACAACCTGCTCGCCGTGAGTGGCTGGCTGGATTCGACACCGTACGGCCCGGGTTCACTGGATCAAAATCATCCCCGGCGCAGCGTGTACCTGACCGTGAAGCGTTCTCGTTTGATACCCTTTTTACAGTCATTCGATGCGCCCAATGCGTTGCAGGGAATTGGCCAACGGCAGGTCACCATCACCTCGCTCCAGGGACTCACAATGCTGAACAGCCCTTTTGTTGATCGTGCCGTGCAGCGCTTGGCCAAGCGCTTGGCCGGTTTGGATTCGGCGGGTGACACCCGATATGTTCGAGATGGATTTTTGATTGCGCTTGGCCGGTTGCCCAGCGGCGTCGAGGAGCGGGCCGCGCTCGAGTTTCTTTCCTCCGGTCAGGCGGCTGCCAGGCGCGACTTTTGCCAAATGTTGGTTTGTTTGAATGAGTTCATTCATATCGAGTAACCCCAAGTTGTTTTATGCAAGGTTCTCTCACACGCCGGTCGTTGTTGAAATCCTTCGGGATGGGCTTGGGTGCGGTTGCCCTTGAGTCGATGCTCGCGTCGGTGGGAGATCCGCGCAACCCGCGGGAGTCTCGCTTGACGCATTTTCCAGCCAAGGCCCGCAGTGTGATTTGGATCGTCCTCAACGGCGGGCCAAGTCAGGTGGATACCTGGGATTATAAGCCCGAACTTCAACGGCGCGATGGCCAGATGCTGGCCGATGCTGATCCGAGGACCGGTTTTTTTGAAACAACCGGACGATTGTTGGCTTCCCCATTCCAGTTCCGGCAACACGGCCAAAGCGGCACCTGGGTTTCGGAGATTTTCCCGTACCTGAGCCGGCACGTGGATGATATGGCGTTCATCCACTCCTGTTTCACCAGGTCGAACAATCACAGCCCGGCGTTGTTTGAAATGAACACCGGTCTCAGTCGGATGGGGTTCCCGTGCGTGGGATCGTGGATGGCCTACGGTCTTGGCGCACAAAATGCCAATCTTCCGGGCTTCCTGGTCATGACTGATGCGAAGGGTCGGGGGCTTCCAAAAAATCAGGCTCAAAACTGGGGTGCCGGTTTTTTGCCGGGCATCTATCAGGGCACGAGAATCCAATCAAACGGCTCGCCGATTGACAATTTGAGTTCCTCCGCTGGCCTGACCCGTGATCGTCAACGCCGGTTGTTGGACATGGTGAACAAATTGAATGGGGCCCATCTTGAACGCTTCAAGGGACAGGTCGAACTGTCGGCTCGCATTGAGGCGCTTGAGCTGGCTTTCCGCATGCAGATGGAGGCCCCCGAAGTGTTGTCGATCGATCAGGAACCTCCCCATATCAGGACGCTCTACGGGTTGAACCATCCCGTCGCAAAACAATTTGGTCGGCAATGCCTCACGGCCCGTCGCATGCTTGAGGCGGGCGTTCGTTTCATCCAGATTTACAGCGGGGGAACTGGCAATGCACAAAGTTGGGACGGACACACCGATATTGCAGCCAACCATCGCCAGTTTGCCTTGGAGACCGATCAGGGAATCGCAGCACTCTTGGCCGACCTCAAGCAACGCGGGTTGTTGGATTCCACCCTGGTGGTGTGTTGTGGTGAATTTGGGCGAACCTCCGATTCCCAGGGAAGCAGGGGTCGTGACCATAATCCGAACGCCTTCACCGCTTGGTTCGCGGGGGGGGGAGTGCGAGGTGGTGTTCATTATGGCAAAACCGATCCTTTTGGTTATCGGACGATGGAGAATCCTCGTCATCTTCACGACCTTCATGCCACGATTCTGCACCTCTGTGGAATCGATCATGAGCGATTGACCTATCGATTCAATGGCCGTGACTTTCGCCTTACCGATGTCCATGGGAACGTGGTAAAGGAGATACTGGCCTGATTGCGAGATCACTTCATGAGTTTTCTCCGCCTTCTTTTATTTGTTTGTATCACCACGCCAAGTTGGGCGGTCGATAAACCCAATATTCTCTTCATTGCCATCGACGATTTGGCACCGGCATTGCGCTGTTATGGGAACCTGATTGCGAAGACACCTCACATTGACCGCCTGGCGGCGAGCGGGGTTCGCTTTGACCGGGCCTACAATCAACTGCCGCTATGCAATCCCACGCGGGCTTCGGTGATGACAGGGCTTCGGCCGGATACCATCAAGGTTTACGACCTGGACCGGCATTTTCGGGATGAGGTTCCGAAGGCGATAACATTGTCACAAACCTTCATGCGCAATGGTTGGTGGGCCGGGCGTGTGGGCAAGATTTATCACTACAACGTGCCGGCCAGCATTGGCACCGACGGGTTTGATGATCCTCCTTCGTGGCAGGAAACGGTGAACCCGAAGGGACGCGACAAGGCGGACGAGGCGCTCATCTTCAATGCTGAGCCACACCGGAAGATCAGCGCGGCGTTAAGCTGGCTGGCGGCCGACGGAGCGGATGAGGAGCAGACCGACGGCATGATCGCCACCGAGGCCATCAAGATGATGCAAGCCAAGCGTGGTCAGCCCTTCTTTCTCGGTGTCGGTTTCTTCCGGCCGCACACGCCGTATGTCGCCCCGAGGAAATATTTTGAAATGTATCCGCTCAAGGACATGCGCTTGCCCTACGCGCCGAAGGGTGATCGTGACGATATTCCCACCGCGGCCTTCGCGCACAACTGTCCCGTGCCCCATTACGGGCTGGACGAGCTGACACTGCGCAAGGCGTTGCAGGCGTACTATGCAACGATCTCGTTTGTGGACGCGCAGGTCGGTCGGTTGATGGCGGCGCTGGATCGGCTGGGCTTGGTGGACAACACGATAGTAGTTTTGTGGAGCGACCACGGCTATCACTTGGGCGAGCACAACGGCATTTGGCAGAAGCGCACACTCTTTGAGCAGGCCTCGCGCACGCCGCTCATCATCCGCGCGCCCGGCGCTAGGGGCAACGGCACCGCCTGCACGCGCATCGTGGAGTTCGTGGACATTTACCCGACGCTCACTGACCTCGCCGGGCTGAAGCCACCCAAGGGTCTTGAGGGTCGCAGCCTCCGGCCGTTGCTGGATAATCCCTTGGCCAAGTGGGACGGGCACGCCATCACTCAGGTGCTGCGCCCGGCGGACCAGCGCTTGGCCAAGCCGGTGATGGGCCGCAGCATCCGCACCGGGCGCTGGCGCTACACCGACTGGGCCGAGGGAAATTCCGGGGTGGAACTCTACGACCACGCCAGTGACCCGATGGAATTTAACAACCTTGCGCTCGAGCCTGACCCCGAGGCCAGGTTCGTGATGCAGCAATTGCGCAAACTCCTCGAACAAAAAGCCAGCGGCAAGGTGCCCACCACGCCGTTTAACCCGAAGCGACTTTAATGATGCGCGGTTTTTGCCCAGACGACTCATTCAACCAGTGAAATCCAATGGGAGGAGTTGAGAACAAATGAAAGTTGCGGTTTTCACCGGCATACGGGACCTGGAAGTTTGTGAGCGGCCAATGCCGGTCTTGGAGCGGCCGGGCGATGTGTTGCTGCAAATCGAAACGGTGGGTGTGTGCGGGTCGGACATTCATTACTACACGGAGGGGCGCATCGGCGGGCAGGTCATCGAGCATCCGGCAACGCTTGGCCACGAGTGCGCGGGAACCGTGGTGGAGGTTGGTTCAGTCGTGGCCGGGTTGGAGGCCGGGCAGCGCGTCGCGATTGACCCGGCGATCTCTTGTGGCCAATGCGATCAGTGTCAGCAGGGTAGGGCGCACACTTGCCGTAACCTCCAGTTTCTCGGCTGCCCGGGCCAGGCTCCCGGCGCTGCGACGGAGTACATCACGATTGCCGCCGAATCGTGTTACCCGATTCCCGACTCGATGACGATGGTGCAGGCGGCACTGGTCGAGCCGTTGTCAGTCGGCATCCACGCCGTGCGTCTCGCGGAAATGCAGCCCGGCGGCGCCGTGGCCGTATTGGGATCGGGGCCAATTGGATTGAGCGTCCTCTTGGCGGTGGGTGCGCTTTGCCCAAGCCGAACTTACGTCACCGACCTGCTCGACAATCGACTCGAATTGGCCAAGCGATGTGGCGCCGATTGGACAGGTGTGCCGACGAGCGAGGATGTAGTGAAAGCGATTCTGAAGGAGGAACCCGACGGGCTCGATTGCGTCTTCGAATGTGCCGGTCGGCAGGAGACGCTTGGCCAAGCGGTCGAGTTGCTCAAGCC
>DQOE01000189.1 GCA_015658765.1 Verrucomicrobiota bacterium
AAGTCGATCAACCAATGGGCGTTCCCGTATCCGGAACGGATGAACCTGCGCGAGTGCCTGCAGTTGGCCAAGGACGCCGGGTTCGACGGCATCGAATTGAACTACGACCTCGAAAACGACCTATCGCCCAAGCACGGCCCGAGCGAGTACCGGAAAATCCGGAAGATGGCCGACGATATCGGCATCGCCATCAGCGGGGTCTGTTCGTTTCTGTTTTGGCCGTACCCGCTGACGAGCAACGATCCCGCCGAGCGAGCGCGCGGGATGGAACTGGCCGGGTTGATGACCGAGGCTGCCCACCATCTGGGCACGGAAAACCTGCTCGTGGTGCCCGGCGCGGTGCACATGCCTTGGCGTGAGGATCACGACCCCACACCGAACGACGTCTGCGACCAGCGCGCCAGGGCCGCCATCGGGAAGCTGCTGCCCACGGCCGAGAAACTGAAGGTTCACCTGAACATGGAGAACATTTTCTTCAACGGCTACCTGCTCTCGCCGGAGGAGATGATCCGGTTCGTCGACGGGTTTGGCAGTGAATATGTGCAGGTGCATTTCGACACCGGCAACATTATGCTATTCCAGTTTCCGGAGCACTGGGTTCGCATCCTTGGACGGCGTATCCGCAACGTACACTTCAAGGAATTCACCAAGAAGGGAACAGATCACTCGCTTGAATCGTTCCGGCCGCTGCTCGACGGGACGACCGACTGGCCGGCAGTCATCGAGGCATTCGACGAGACCGGGTATGACGGCTACCTGACCTTCGAGTATTTCCATCCCTACCCCCACTACCCAGAGGCGCTGGTTTACCAGACCTCCGACTCGCTCGATCGCATGCTTGGCCGGGTCGTGTAATTTGTGGCACAAAAAACTTCGCCTTCGGACAGCGCGTCCCTACACTCCGCGCCCGCATGGGCAGGGAGCCAATCACCAGCAAATATATCGAGGTCCGCGAGTCGGAGATCCACGGTACCGGCGTGTTCGCCAGGATCAAGGTGCCCAAGGGCAAAAAGGTCATCGAGTACGTCGGCGAAAAGATCACCAAGAAGGAATCGGAACGCCGCAGCATCGCGCTGATCGAGAAAAACCAGGGCAGCCAGACCGACGGCGCGGTGTACATCTTCGAAGTGAACAAACGCCACGACATCGACGGTGACATCCCGGAAAACACCGCACGCTTCATTAACCACTCCTGCGAACCAAACTGCGAGCCCGACGTCATCAAGAACCGCGTCTGGCTCATCTCCACCCGCAAGATCAAGGAGGGAGAGGAGTTGAGCTATAATTACGGCTTCGACCTCGATGGCTACGAGGATCACGAGTGCAAGTGCGGCGCCAAAAAATGCGTTGGCTACATCACCGCCGATGACAACTGGCCCAAGCTCAAAAAACGCCTCGCCAAGAAAAAGAAAAAAGCCGAAAAAGAAAAGAAAAAGGCAGCCAAAAAAACCGCCAAAGACAAAAAGAAATCAAAAAAGAAGGCCAAGATATAGCCTGAAGGTGGGGCTGGCTTTCCGAGCCGGCCGCAACTTTTCCGGCTTTACCGGCGGACGGCTGGAAACAGCCGACCCCACCCCCGCCGCTTGGCCAAGCGCTTGGAGGCTAATAAACGCCGCGCAGTTCCTGTTCCAGTTTTTGGCCGAACTTGGGCATGTCGTCCTCCGGCGGCCGGTAGCCCTCCTGTTGCGGAACCAGGGCCGGGCGGCCGTATTGGTCCACGTGCCATTCGCATTTGACCCCGTCGGAGAACGTCACCGAGCCGCTGTGCCTCATGCCCGGCTGGGTCACGGGTGATACCGTCACGGAAACCTCCCCGCCACCGGCAACGTCATCAGTTGGCAGCGGAGCCTCGCCCATGGGGTCTTCCGGCGCGGGGAACGGGTTGTCCGGTGTCGGGCCATCCGCCGGGGCCAACTCCTCCTCCGGTTCGGGCTCCTCCGGTTCCTCCTCGTCCTTGGGCACCAACTCAAGGTCACCCACGAGGAACCGAACATCCATGTAGGTCATATGAATGTCCATCTCGGATTCCAAGCGTGACTGGATGGCGGACAGGTCAAGCCCTTCCTCAATCCAGCCGGCGACTGTCTTTTTTTGATTCTCGTCGAGTTGCATGATTGCCCCTTTGGCAAACCAAGCTTGGTTTGCGGCCGCGCCACTAACTACCCGCACCCCCGCCAAGAAACAAGCCTGAATCACTCGAGACAGCGCTTGGCCAAGCGCTTGGGGTTGCAGATCGGGATTGATTGAGCTTGAGTGAAACCATAGTGTCTTGCCTCCATTCGAAGTTATGAAATTAATTTTGGCCTTATTCGCTTTTTCACTACTGACTTTGGGTTGCTCAACTCCGCACCATCACGCAGCACAAAAACAATCTCGCGTAAACATTGAGCCGCCGAGTGTTTCGATTCACCAGGCTGCGTGGAAGGGAGACGTTGAATCCATCGAACAACACTGGGCCGCCGGCACGGATGTCAATGCGGCGAACAACTGGAACGCAACCCCGCTCCACTACGCAACCCGCTCGGGCCAGACCGCAGCCGCCAATCTGCTCGTCGCCAAAGGGGCGAATCTCAATGCGAAAAACAACGAGGGCGTCACACCGCTGCATTACTCGGCCTCGGGCGGGCACTGGACCATCGGCGCGCTGCTCATCGCCAACGGCGCGAAGGTAAATGAAAAAGACGCGGAAGGCCTGACGCCCCTGCATCGCGCCGCCCGGGGCGGACACTGGCAAACGATCGATCTGCTTGTCGCCAACGGCGCAGAGGTGAACGCAAAGAACACCGCCGGGCTGACCCCATTGGAGTTGGCGGACGAGAAAGCAGCCGAAGTCCTCCGCGGTCACGGTGGCAAATCCGCCGTCAAACTCGGCGCGCTCTGCGATGATGCCGCGAACGGCAACGTCGAGTCCGTCAAGCAACACCTGGCCGGCGGCGCGGATGTCAACGGAAAGGATGACCTCGGACGAACCCCGCTGTACCGGGCGGCGTACAACGGCCACACGGAGATCGCTGTGCTGTTCCTCGCGGGGGGTGCGGATGCCGATGCCCGCGATGAAAACGGATGGACCCCCCTGCACGGCGCCGCCTACAAGGGCCATCTCGAGATCGTCGCCGCGCTACTCGCCAAAAAAGCGGCAGTGAACGCAAAAGACGTCGATGGCGACACCCCGCTGGACTGGGCCAAAAACAAACCCGAGATCGCCGTACTCCTCCGCAAACACGGCGGCAAGACGGGTGCCGAGTTGAAGGCTGAAGGGAAATGAAACAGCAGTCGCATCAAAGTCTAAGCTTTAAATTCAAAGATGGTGCAAATCGATTTGGCGAGTTATCTACTGCGTTTGCAATTTATTATGCTGCGGCTTTCTACGCTTCTTCGTGGCTTGGTTCAAACGCGTGCTGAAACCCTAACGCGCACCTTCAAACTTTGTGATCATCTTCGCCACCGACATGGGCTATGTAGATGTAGACTGCTTTGAATCGAAGGACATTAGCACGCCATGAACATCACCTCCGGCCCGTACAAAGAAAGACCGATTCGTTTTCTGGAGCTTTGGACATCTGCTGGGTGGCGGCTCAAGGTTTACGGCATTGCCTACAACCATCCAACGCCACGACCCGAGTTGGTTGAGGCTGCCAAGATCGTCGCGGCCCAGAGATTAGCGAACGTGCCTAACTCCATGCGGCATTACTCGGTTGGATTCGTCGGTGTTCACGACGGACGTACCGCTAACTTTGTGTTTGTGGATTGGTGGGCTGACGAGAACGAGTTACACCATCATGTCTACGTTTCTCCTACAGACGAACCGGCGCGCTTAACCTACTCCACCCCTAGCGGCTTGGTGGCTTGTGTTTGGGATTTGCGAGTCATGGCGTTTGAGCGGCAGGCGTGGCTCGACACAGTGCTCAAACAATCGCGCAAACCGGACTTCGATGCATACTTAAGTATTAGACTTGATGAGGACATTTGACACTATACGGGCCAACACCAAGCTGAATCCAACAACTGTTCGCTGTCCGGATGTGAATTCGAAGAATAAGTTTGGAGGGACACCTGTGCTTTATGCGGCTGAAGGAGGTCACAGGGAAATCGTTGAACTGCTAATTGCCGACCTCCTCCGCAAACGTGGAGGCAAGACGGGGGCAAAATTGAAAGCTGCTGGCAAGTAGCCCAGCGCGGGCGCGAACGGCTGCAGCTTTCCGCAAATAATCAAACCAAGTCTCGGACCGCGGGGACAGCGGTCCCTCCCCTGTGACCCTTGGCCCGCCCGATCCCTTTTGCGCACCTGCTGTCGAATCAGTTGACGGCGCTTGGCCAAGCGCGAACAATGGCCAAGCCATAATGACCAGATTATTTCGAACCTCCGTTACTCTGTTTTTTGGACTACACTTGACTTTCTTCACGCTGGCGCTTGGCCAAGACGGGGAACCAACCGACACGCGTGTCACCCACGGCCCCATGCTCGGGCGGCCCGC
>DQOE01000112.1 GCA_015658765.1 Verrucomicrobiota bacterium
GCCGGCTGCTACGCCTCGCTCGCAGCGGACGAGGGCATGATCGGTATCGCCATGTGCAACGACACGCCGACCGTCACCGTCCCGGGTGCACGCGGCCCGGTGCTGGGCAGCAACCCGATCGCCTACGCGGTTCCCGCCGGCGAACAGTTGGTGCTCCTTGACATTGCCACGAGCACGGTGGCCGGTGGGAAGGTTTTCTCAGCAGCAGCGTTGGGGGAATCCATCCCAGAAGGTTGGATCGTTGACGAGCAGGGTCGGCCCGCCACCGATCCGTCAACCTTCCCGGCCAAGTCGACCCTTACGCCGATGGCAGCCCACAAGGGCTACGGCTTGGCTTTGCTCGTTGAAATCCTGTCGGGCGTGCTGACCGGGGCGGCCGTGGCCGGGAGTGTCCTGAGTTACGCCTACGACGATCCGTCAAAACCTACAAATCACGGGGCGTCTTTTGTGGCGATTCAAATCGAGGCATTGATGGCGCGCGCCGAGTTTGACAAGCGCATGCAGTCGCTGATTGACGAAATCAAAAATACGCCGAAGGTGGCCGGTGTTCAACACATCCTGATCCCTGGCGAGCGCGAACAAAAATACAAATCCAAGGCGCTGAAGGAAGGCGTGAACCTGCCAGACGATGTCTGGGCCAAGCTGGTTGAAGTGAGCGAATCCTCGGGAGTCGCCCTCCCGGCGGAGTGAAGCGCATCAACCACCCGCCTCGCGCTTGGCCAAGCGGCGATTGAGCAAAAACGTCACAAGCCAAGCGGCGGCGATCGTGCACGCCAGGATGAGGAACGCGGTCCTGCCGCTGTGATCCCAGTACGCCTTGATGCCAAGCGCGATAAAAAGTACGGCGGCGATCGCGTTGAGCAGGGTGAGCAGCAGCGGTGTCTTGAACGAATGCTTCAAATGACGCCGGTCGGCCCAGCACGAGAGGATGCAGATAATTCCGCAAGCCAGCACGCCGGTGAACAGGTTGGTCGGAGTGAGGATGGCGATCAATGCGGTGGGCTTGTCCGCGCCGGTGAAGTGTTGCCAGCACAGGTTGCCAATCAGGACGAGAATGCCGCCGATACCCACCCACAGGATGGTGATGCGCCGGGTTTTGGCCGGGGCGATTGCTGATTTGGATTGCGGGAATGCGTTTTGAATTTCCCGCATCACGGCGGGTGCCACCTCGATCGTCCCGTACAGCGTGCCGAACAGCGCCAGAAAAGCGCCCACGAAATAAAACGGACGCAGCCAAGGCGAGGTGGCCTCCACGAACGCCGCCTGCAGGTTCAGCAGGTTGTTGCCGTCCGGCACCTTGTGCGCTTGGCCAAGGATTTCGGTTCCGCAAGCCACGAACACCGCGCTGAAAAGCAGCACGATGGCGAAGCTCAACGTGCAGTCGATCAGGGGGGCGCGGCACCATTGGCGCAACCGAACGCGGGCCGCCTCGTCGTGGACGTCCACCGGCACGGGGCTTGGCTGCCCGTTGGAGGCAAGGCCCCACTGCTTGTCACGCAGGTAGGTGACATAAGCGAGATAATCGTAGCCGGACCCGCCGATCACGCCGACGTAAGTGCTGAGTTCGACCCAGACAGGCCGCTTGGCAATGTCGGGGTGTTCAGCAATCCAATCCGGGTAAACGGGCGGAGTGACATTGACGAAACCGGCCAGCAGATCGGCCCATTCCGGGTGGATCAAAAACAGGGAAACTGTCACGGCGAGCAGCATCAACAGGACAAAAAGCAACTGGAGTTTCTCGAGTCGCTTGTAGCTGCCGGTGAAAGTCAACCCGACCACGACAAGCAGTATGACCATTCCCCACATGAGATGGGTGCCGGTGCCGGACGATTCCGCGTGCAACAGACCGGAAACCAGCGTGCCCAGCGTCCCGGCGTGAAAGCTGACCCAGATCGGGAACGACACGATGGCCAGCAGCAGGAAGGCCATCGGGAGCCATCCACGCGGGCCGGGCAGTTCCGTCCATCGCTGGAACGGGTGCGCCCCTGTCAGCACCATGTGGCGGGCGGTGGTGAAAACCAGCACCCACTTGAACACACAGACCAAAAGAAACAGGCTGAGCAGTTGATAACCGAACAACGCCCCGCCCCGGGAGGAAAAGATGAGTTCGCCGGATCCGATGGTCAGCGAGGCGATGATTGCCCCCGGCCCGAAGATGGTGAGCCACGACGCGGGGTTCCGTGACGTCAACGCATCCAACGGTTTCCGGCATGAACTCATGGTTACACTACGCGCGTTAGTCAGCGGCGATGAAGCCGTGATACAGGCCCATGTAGTAGGGCAGCGTATACACCGTTCCCGAGCCGATGACGTGTCCTCCTCCGCCGGTGTCCAACTCCCACGGACTGGCGTTCCAATGGTTGAAAAAACGCTCGTCCACCGGCAACACCTTACCGTTGTTCCGATATCCCCGCCCACGGAACTTGTCGTCATAGGCGTCAGCCCAATGGTCGGACAACAGGATCAAATCGTTCCGATGATGATTGGTGTGCCGCCAGTCGAAGCGATCCAGCGGAAAACGCCTGAGCGTGTCGATCGAGTCCTCGAGCCAAGTCTCCCAGGGTGACAGATCGAACGTTCCCCATATATTTGTAAACTCAACATCCATCGCCTGGGACGCAAAACAAAAGTTGAAGAACGGGTTCATCTCCGGCTCCTCCTGTCGCCATGAATTGGCGAATGAGGCCATGTACATTTTCTTCAACCCGGGATCGGGCTCGTACTTGACTAGGTTGTAGTAGGCCATGAAGGCCATTTCGTCGTCGGACTGGTTTCCCGACCCTATACCACGTTGATACTTCGGCCACATGACGTTGATATGGTACGAGTGCTTATCACGAAGTTCCTTGGCCACCTTTCGGTATTTCATGTCGCCTGTCATGTGATAAGCCACATTCAAATAGGATAAGATACTGATGGATTTCAAGCCGCGTTCTTCATGCCATTCACGATCCTGATTGATATCCTTGGGGCCATACACCGACCA
>DQOE01000399.1 GCA_015658765.1 Verrucomicrobiota bacterium
GCCGTCGGCATCCTCGAGCAGCGCCACCGTGCCCAGCGTGAGCGGGCTCTCGCCAAGTTGCGGATAGCTGCGCCCCTCGACGACGAACATCCGCCGCGCGTCGCCGAAGCACAGTGCCACGGGATCGCGCACCAGCGGCTCGGCGGCGGCAAGCTCCACCCGCGCGCCCGGTTCGACCTGAAACGCCCCGAGCGCCTTCGCCGGCGAAAGCGGCCCCGGCGCGGCGACAAGCGCGGCTGGGAGAACGGCGGCAAGTATGGCAAATCGTATCATGACGCAACTTGGCTCGGTGGAGTTTAGCGGCGCGCACCGCGTAATCAAATCCCGCGCTTGGCCGGGCGCTTGGCCAATTTTCACTTTTATCTTTCAACCCGGGGCCTCAGCGCCCATTACATGGAAGTCTTTTTTGAATGAAAGATGAAGGCACTCGTTAAAAAACAATCCGGAGAAGGACTTTGGCTCGAGGACGTTCCGCAGCCCGGGGTGGCGGCCAATGACGTCCTCATCAAGGTGGGTCGCACCGGCATCTGCGGCACCGATCTGCACATTTACAAATGGGACGACTGGGCCAGCAAAACCGTGCTGGTGCCGCTCGTGGTGGGGCATGAGTTCGTCGGCGAAATCGTTGAGGTCGGCGAAGACGTCCGTGACTTCCGCGTCGGCGAGCTGGTGAGCGGCGAGGGGCACGTGGTTTGCGGGCATTGCCGAAACTGCATGGCCGGCCGGCGGCATTTGTGCAACGACACCGCCGGCATCGGCGTCACGCGGCCCGGCGCGTTCGCCGAGTACATCGCCCTGCCCCAGACCAACGTGTGGGTGCACAAGCCGGGCATCGACCTTGATGTCGCCTCCATCTTCGACCCGTTTGGCAATGCCACACACTCGACATTGAGTTTCCCCGTGCTGGGCGAGGACGTGCTGGTGACCGGTGCGGGGCCAATCGGGATCATGTCCGCCGCCATCGCCCGACACGCCGGCGCGCGGCACGTGGTGATCACCGACGTCAACGAATACCGGCTCGACTTGGCCAAGCGCATGGGTGTGACACGCACGGTGAATGTGGCCAAAGAAAAACTCGCCGATGTGCAGAAGGAACTCGGCATGGACGAGGGTTTCGACGTGGGCCTCGAGATGAGCGGCAACCCGGATGCGTTCAACGACATGCTCGCGAACATGTGCCACGGCGGCAAGATCGCCATGCTCGGCATCCCCGAGAAGGAGATGGCCATCGACTGGAACACGGTCGTTTTCAACATGCTCACCATCAAGGGCATCTACGGCCGCGAAATGTACGAGACATGGTACAAGATGACCGTGATGCTCGAGGGCGGCCTCGACATCGCACCGGTGATCACACACCGGTTTAAGTTCGCCGATTTCCAGCAAGGATTCGACACCGCCCTCAGCGGCGAAAGCGGCAAGGTGATTTTAGAATGGTAGAATGTACGGCAACCTAAAAACCCAACTGCAAACCGAGCTGGACGAAATCCGCGCGGCAGGCCTTTACAAGGGCGAGCGTGTCATCGACACGCCGCAGGGCGCGCGCGTGGGCGTGGGGCGCGAGGCGCCGGTGCTGAACATGTGCGCCAACAATTACCTTGGCCTCGCGAGCCATCCCGACGTCATCGCCGCCGCACGCGATGCGCTCGACGAATGGGGCTACGGCCTAGCCAGCGTGCGGTTTATTTGCGGCACGCAAAAAATCCACAAGCAACTCGAGGGCAAGCTCACCGAGTTCCTCGGCACGGAGGACACCATTCTTTACACGTCCTGCTTTGATGCAAACGGCGGGTTGTTCGAGACGCTGCTTGGCCCCGACGACGCCGTCATTTCGGACGAACTCAACCACGCCTCCATCATCGACGGCGTGCGCCTCTGCAAGGCCAAGCGATTCCGCTACAAAAACAACGACATGGCCGACCTCGTCGCGCAACTGATTGAAGCGAAGGGCTCGCGCCGCATTTTGATCGTCACCGACGGTGTATTCTCGATGGACGGTTATCTCGCCAATCTTCCCGCCATCTGCGACCTCGCCGACGAACACGGCGCCTTGGTTATGGTGGATGACTCCCACGCCGTCGGCTTCATGGGCGCACACGGCCGCGGCACTCACGAACACCACGACGTGATGGGCCGCATCGATATTCTCACCGGCACGCTCGGCAAAGCCCTCGGCGGCGCCAGCGGCGGCTACACCAGCGGCCGCGCGGAAATCGTCGAAACCCTCCGCCAACGCTCGCGCCCCTATCTCTTTTCCAACACCGTCGCCCCCAGCATTGTCGCTGCTTCGATAAAAGCCATCGATTTACTGAACTCCTCCACCGAACTCCGCGACCGACTCGAGACCAACACAAAGTTTTTCCGTGACCAAATGGCCGACAGCGGTTTTCACATCCTCGAAGGCACGCACCCCATCACCCCCATCATGCTAGGAGATGCCGCACTTGCTGGCCGTTTCGCCGATGTGATGCTCAAGAAAGGCGTTTACGTCATCAGCTTTTCCTTCCCCGTCGTGCCCAAGGGCAAGGCAAGAATTCGCACTCAAATTTCTGCGTCGCACACAGAGGAAGATCTCGAGTTTGCCATCGTCAAGTTCGCCGAGGCAAAAACCGATATGGGGATCTGAACAAAGTTGCTTCGTTCGGAGACGCTCCGTACGCTTGGCTGGTCGCAACAAATGTCGTCATGCAACGAATCACCCGGGATCAAGCTCGTAAGTTCGCCTTCGATTGGCGGGATGAACCGCTCCTCCGCGTCCAACCGGGCGAATCGTTCGAGATCGAAACATGGGATGCCAGCTCTGGGTTTTTCAAAACACCGAGCGACAAGGCCATCCCGGCCAACCGGCCCGGCTTCGACAGTCATCCACCCCTGGCGAACCCGATCGGCGGACCGGTTTACATCGAGGGCGCTGAGCGCGGTGATGTGTTGCTGATCGACATCGAGGATATTGAGGTGGGTGATTACTCATGGGTGGCCATTGGCCCCAAGCGCGGTCCACTCGGTGAATCCACCCGCTGGCCCGAGCTTTCCAGCCAATATACAACCAAGATATTTAAACATAGCCCCGGGCCAAGCGGCACAATGCGGGATGGCACGATGCAGTTTAACGACGAGATCGCCTGGCCAATCACACCGTTCATTGGGACGATCGGCGTCGCCCCGGAACGCGAAGTGACCACCAGTATTGACGGCCAAGGCCCATGGGGAGGCAATCTCGACATCCGCGACGTGACCGTTGGCAACCGGATCCACCTCCCGGTTTCACACGAGGGAGCCCTGTTTTATCTCGGCGATGTACACGCCAGCCAGGGCGACACCGAGTACACCGGCACAGCGGCGGAGACCTGCGCCACCGTCCGTGTGCGACTCGAGTTGGTGAAAGAAAAACGCCTGCCGTTCATGCGCATCGAAAAACCGGACATCATCATCTCAGTGTATGCCGCACGACCACTCGAGTTGGCAGTGGACACGGCGACGCAACATCTCATGGCATGGTTGATCGACGAGTACGGCATGTCGCCAACCGACGCCTACTGCCTCGTCAGCACCTGCCCGGATTTCCGGATAAACATTTATCAGATGGTAAACATAGGCAAACTGAGTTTTGTCGCCGGCGCAGAGGTGACAAAAAGCATCCTCTCATAAAACCGCCCTTCACTGTCAGCAGCCTGACAGATTGATCAATTTTTGTTCGTGAGATACTTCAGGAGCGTGATGGTTTCACGCTGGGTAAGGGTATTGAGGAGGCCAAGCGGCATCATCGATTGAGCAAGGACCTGGCGAGACTTGATCTCGGCGCGCGGCACGTTGAGCGTCTCGGTGAGGGTGCGTATGGTGAGCGTATCAGCGGTTTCGTTGAGGACGGTGCCGGCAACAACCAGGCCGTTTTTGCGGGTGACGATGTTGAGTTGAAACGCCTCCCCGACGACGGCGTTGGGGTCGACGATGCTCTCGAGGTAATAATCGAGTCCGTTGCGCCATGAGCCGGTGAGGTCGGGGCCGATGGCGGTGCCTTGGCCGTTGAGTTGATGACACGTCGCGCACGCCTTGTCGAATACCGCGCGGCCGTCGTTGGCGCTGTACGCCCACAGCGGCGCCTCGGTGTAGAGCGTGCGAAACTTGGCCATCAATGTTTTTGCATCGGCACTGGTCTCGCCGACTTTGCCCCAGATGCCGGTGAGCAATTCGGTTGTGCGTGCGTCGCCGAGGCTGTGCATTTGGCGAATGTGCAGCGCGGTCAACTCGCCCTTGGCCAGGCGCTTGTCACGCACGGCCTGCAACAACGCTCGCGCCGGGAGGGGCTGGCTGGAGAGCGCGTTGAGCGCGGTGAACCGCTCGGCGTCGCGCAGCTTGGCCAAGCGGCTGATGAGCGCGGCGGCGGCCTTGGCGTCGTTGAAACGGCCAAGCATCGGGATGATCTCAGCGCGAAATTCCGGCTCGTCGAGCAAAGCAATTAGGTTACCCACCGAGCCGGCGTCACTGCGCGGCTTTAGCAGGGAAAGGGCGACCTTGCGCCTTGACATGGATGCGGTTTTGTCGGCGAGCAACTGCCAGTTTCGGGCAAGCACATCTGCGTCACCGAAAATAACGCCAAGCTGATCGAGCAACCCTTGCGTCTCGGCATCGGCGGCGGTGCGGTAACGGGCGGACACAGCCTTCCAGCCGACGGGCGAAGGCGCGGCGGCGCGTTCATTTAGCGAATGGGCAAGCAACCGCAGCGTGCGCTTGGCCTGGGCGGCATCGGTGGTTTTCAAAGACGCCACCAAGTGCTCGCGGCCGGTGTCGTGACGGCCGAGATACCAATGAATTGAGTCGGCCAACAGCGTGAGCGGCGTGGCCTTGGCCAAGCGCATGGCGCGGGCAGGATCAGCGAGTGCCGCCGGGGCGATGCCAAACCAAATCATGTTTGGCAAATAGGCGTCGGTATTATCTTCGGCGTGACTGCCCAAGGCCTCGGCGAGTGGCCAGCGCTGGGCGTCGCTGCCCAGTCGCGGCAGCGCGCTGGCCAGGGCGAGGCGCACCATCGCAGAGGAATCGTCCTGGGCCAGTCGCACAAACTGTCCGGCATCTGACTTGGGTTGCTCGGTGAGCAGCGAGACGGCCCAACTCCGCACAACATCGCTTTCGTGCCTAAACAAGTCTTCCGGTATGCCGCCGCTGGTGGCGTATAGCGCCCACATCGCGCGCAGGACGATGCGCGGCTCGCGATGGCCAAGTAGTTTACGCAGGCGTGCGTTTGTGCCGGACGCGAGCTTGCCGCTGGCAGCGCGTTCCTGCAGCAGGCGACGGGCAGTGCGCACGTGCCAGTCGTTTTTGTGTAATTGCAAATCGACGAGTTGAGCATCGCTGAGTTTTTGAAGATCCACTTTCACCGGCTTGTACGTCGCGCTCCAGGCCATGCGGAAGATGCGGCCGTTGGAGCGGTCCCAGCGCTCGGCGTGGGGGCTGTGGCAGTGTTGCTGGTCCACCCAGTCGATCATGTACACCGCACCGTCCGGGCCGTAGTCCAGATCCACGCCCACGAAGTTCGTGTCAGCCAC
>DQOE01000091.1 GCA_015658765.1 Verrucomicrobiota bacterium
CTTCAGCGAGAGCGACCGTGCGGCGTTGCGGCTGTTTCTGCGCGAGGGCAGGGCGTCGCTTGGCCAAGTGAGCTTGGCGGAGTTTGCGATGCGGCAGTCGGCCGACGCGAACTGCGCCAACTGCCATGGGCAAGTGGCGCTGATTCCGTCGTTCAACGTGCTCGGCGGCAAACTGAAGCCGGAATGGGCCGGGCGAATTTTGAGTGGGTCAATGGCTGAGCGGCCGCGGCCGTGGTTGACCGCTCGCATGCCGGCGTTTCCCGCACGGGCGGACGGCTTGGCCAAGGGCTTGGCCCTGCTCAACGGCCATCCGCCAGTGACGCCACCGGACAAGCCGATCGATGCGGGGAAGGCAGGGATCGGCCGCAAACTGGCGTCGGCCAACGGCGGCTTTTTCTGTTTTAGCTGCCACGGCATCGGCGACTTGAAGCCGGCGCAGGTATTCGACGCGCAGGGTATCAACCTTGCGCGGATTGGCGAACGGTTGTTGCCGGAGTATTTTCGGCGGTGGATGCGCAACCCGCTGCGGATCGATCCGCAAACCAAGATGCCGGCCTATTTCAACCAGGGCCAAAGCGCCCTTTTCGACGTGCTGGACGGCGACGCGGAGCAGCAGATCGAGGCGCTATACCACTATATTTTGCAGGGCAACGCGATGAATCCGCCCGAGGTGCCGGGGCAGTAGTTTTTTTCCTAAAGAAACCGCTCGTGATGCCGAATTTAACCTCGGAACGAATCGGATGGATTTGGATTTCTGTTCCGCCGGTTTTTCAAATACCGGTTAACTGCTTGTCATCAAGTGGCTTGCAGTTCTTCGACACACGGAGGTGTCACACCTTTTATCGCGCATTGGTGCGCCTAATGTTATGCGTGTGTCGAACGAACAGTTTAATGATGACGATGAGGAGTTGGGTGTCAGTTGGCACTCATACCGGCTCAAGCGAGTGGACTGGGCGAAGACCGAGGCACAGGTTGAGGCTGATCCGCCCAACGCGCCCGGTTGATACACCGTCTTCGTGATCGCGACTATCCTTATCCGGAAGTGATCAATCAGCTCGCCCGGCTGGTGGCTGGGAATTTCAGTTGATCTTCCGTCTTTCCCGCCGTATTCCCTGCGGCGCTTCATATGAGTTTACATGGAAAAACTGCTTTGGTGACCGGCGGCGCCCGGGGAATTGGCTTCGCCACGGTGCAGCGCCTTTTGCGGGAGGGTGCGCGCTGCGTAATTTGGGACCGCGACCAGGCGGCGATCGACGCGGCCACGGCGAACCTCGCCGACGCGGGAGAAGTGACGAGCGACACGGTCGAGTTGGCCAAGCCGGAATCGGTCGAGACTGCGGCTGGCCAGGCGCTTGGCCGTCACGGGCAAATCGACATCCTCGTCAACAACGCCGGCATCGCTGGCATCAACAAGAAACTTTGGGAATGCACGCCGCAAGAGTGGCGCGACGTGATGGAGATCGACCTGTTCGGCGTGTTCCTCTGCTGCCGCGCGTTCGCGCCGGGGATGATCGAGGCGGGCTGGGGCCGCATCGTCAACGTCGCCTCGATCGCCGGCAAGGAGGGCAACCCGACGGCGTCGCATTACAGCGCGGCCAAGGCCGGGGTCATCGGCTTGACCAAGTCGCTGGGCAAGGAGTTGGCCGACACAAACATCCTGGTGAACTGCATCACGCCGGCCGTGATCGAGACGGAGATTCTCGAACAATGCACGCAGGCGCACATCGACTACATGGTGTCGAAAATCCCGATGGGCCGGGTTGGCCAAGTGGCTGAAGTGGCGGCGATGATCGCCTGGCTCTCGTCGGATGAAGTGTCCTTCAGCACCGGTGCCGTGTTCGACATCTCCGGCGGCCGGGCAACGTATTAAAGCCGAAACCCGGCTCTACGATTTCTTGTTTTTGTAGCTGGCAACCACCTGCTCGCTCAGGGCGGAGTCGGGGTTTTCGGCGAAGGACTCGTCCAGCTCAAACTCTGTTTTACCGGTGTTTTTGGATATCAGTTTCAAGCCGAAGTGCAGATCCCGGAAGTGTTCCTTGCAGAACTCGTAAACGGACAGTGATGAGGCCTTGGCCAGGCGGGTGAGTTGCTTGCGGGCTTTGTCGGTGAACTTGATCGACAGGCCATGCTGGCCGGAGAACGCCTCGGCGAACTGTTTCAGAGTGTTGTCCACTTCGTTGTCTTCCTGCTCCGGCGCGTTGGCCAGCAGCGTTTCCAGCGCGGTGCCGGGCTCATCGACCAGCGCGGCATCGACGGCAAACTCCTTCACGCGGGAGGAGGGCAACTCGAACTTCAGGTCGCGTAACACCTTTTCGCAGACGGTCATCAGGCCGCGCGCGCCGGTTTCCTCGTCGATCGCCAACTCGGCGATGCGCCGCAGTCCGTCGTCCTCGAACCGGGTGTCGATGCCGTACGCGGCGAATGACTGTTTGTACTGGCGGATGATGCTGCCTTCGCTGCTCTTGAGAATCTGCTCGAGGTCATCGACTGAAAGCGGGTGGCAGACGACGCGCACCGGCAGGCGGCCGATGAACTCCGGCTCGAAGCCGAACTTGATGAAGTCGGGTGTCCTCGCGTGTTCGAGAACCCGTTCGCCCTCCACCTCTTCCTGTGTCCCGGCGGCGAACCCGATGGAGGACTCCTTCAGTCGACGGGCGACGATTTTGTCGAGATGGGCAAACGCGCCGCTGACGACGAAGAGGATGTGGCGTGTGTTGATGGTGTCGCCCTCTTTTTTGCCGCCGCGCATGCCCTCCATCATCGCCTGGATTTGGCCGGC
>DQOE01000385.1 GCA_015658765.1 Verrucomicrobiota bacterium
AACGATCGCCTGATGTGTCGCCTGCTTTTGCTGCATGGCAAGCGCAGCCGCCCCGGGATCCATGTTCGCAAATTCATAGTCCCCTTCCTTCTGGCCCAGCAACTCCAGATTCCGGACAAAACAATACTCCGATACGGATTTCTCCAACCCGAAAACCTTTTTGCCCTTCAGATCCTCAACCGACTTGATGTCAGCAGTGACCAAACAAGCATCAGCACCATCACTGGTCGAGGTAGGCAGTACCATTACTCCCGGCCGACCGGTTGCCGGACTGAGAATGTCCATGTTGGTGATGCAAACGGCGTCGCATTGGCCGGCGCCGTACATGGCCAGGCAGGGGTCGTACTCGGCCTCCTTCAATTCGATGTCGACTCCCCATTTTTCCTCCAGCGGGCCCAGCTCGCCCTTTTTGCCGTTGATGATGCCGGTGGCGTCCGCCACGCCGAAGACACTCCACGAGGGGTACTCGCTCCAGGCCAGCGAGAAGCTTGGCACAGCCTCCTTGCTGCCACTGCAACCGTTCAGGGTGATTAACGCGGCGCAACCCAAGGCGACCGCCCAGCTAGTTTTTATGTTTATATTTTTCATTGTTTATTAAATAACCATCGTGCACCCAAAAAAGGCCCCCAACTTGGGAGCCTGTTGAATTCTATTCCGGCAGGATGCTGTCGCTGCTTGTTTTTTCGAGTTGTTCCGGCTCGCTTGCCGCGGTTTCCGCGCCTTCTGTTTCCTCGGCCATGCCCAGTAATGCGTCGAACTCATCGGTGGCCGTGTTGCTCCGGGCGTACTCGAGGAACTCCGCCTCCTGCACCTTGGTGTCAGTCCCCGCCATCTCCCGGGAAATCCGCGCCTCGGCCCGCATCTCATGCCGCAGATCACGCAGGTTCTGCAGTTCCTTGCCCATGCCATCCTTGGAAATGCCGTTGATCATGTCGGCCAGTTCTGTTTCCTCCTTGGATGTGATCACGTCGGCCACGGCGTCAGCCGCCTCGCTTTTGAGTTTCTCGATGTCACGCTGCAACTGTTGCAGGTTGATCTTGTGGTTGGCGATGCTGCCGTCGTACTCGCCAATATCACCCTCGAGATCCTTGATGTGATCCTGCTTCTCGGTCAGCGTGGCGGCGAAATCGTTGTAGGCAGTGAGGCATTTCTTGTAGTTGGGGTCGGCGTGGACTACCTCATTGGTTTTGCCCTCGCCCTGGAGCTTGGCCACTGCCTGCTTGGCCATGGCAAGAGCCCCGGCCTTGAGGTTCTCCAGTTTCTGCACCTCATTGGTCAAAGACTTGACCTTGGCCATCTTCTTCTCCTGCTGGGCGATGAGCGTGGCCACGGCCTGCTTGTAGGTGTGGATCTGGTTGACTTTATCCTTGATGATTTCATCAAACTTGGCCCGCATCACGTGAGGATCGGTGTCCAATCCACGACGAGCCTGATCCATCGCCCCGGTTAACTTGTACCAGACAGCCTTGAACCATCTACCTATTGCTCCGAACATAACGTTTTATTTGGGCTTATTGATTTCAGATAAATTTTGTACTCGCCCGCGAGTTAACATTGAATCGATTCGTTGTTCAACCTTTTTCGCCACCTCCAGGCTTTGGTCCAATTCGCCCCGCAGGTGCTGCAAACGGGCGTCTCCGTCGCTCCGGCTGGTGATGCCCTGCACGGAGGCCAGGGTCCGGCTCATGTGCTCGACGGTCTGGACAACGTCGCCCACCAGTTTTTCGCGCTGCTCAAGGATCGGTTTGCGGGCCATCTCGGAGGCCAAGCTGTCGGCGGTCTTCCACAGTTGCAGCGTTTTTTCGAGTGAACTCACGCACTGCTGAAACAGTTCATCTGAACGCTGCTGGATGTCCTCGATCATCACCTGGTTCAGGTCGGGGGCGATCTTGTCGAGTTGCCGGAACGCCTGCCGCAGGGAGCGCAGATCCTGCATCGCGGTCTCGGTGCGTTCGTCGCCGTCCACTGTCAGGCGGTGGTGGAAATGGTCGAGCGCCTTCCGCTTGTCGCGCTTGGCCTTGCTGCGTGATGCCTCGACGAGTTTCCGGATGCGGTCGTCCCTGCCGAGGATGAACTTTGTCAAAAACGTGCCGGCCGAGGCGAGCGTGCCGACAAGGGCGATGAGCACCGCACCCACCGCCGCTGAGCCTTTCAGGCCCAGCGCGAAGAGCGACGCAAACGCCATCGAGCCAACCATGAACGGCATCAGCACGAGTGGACTGCTGACGATGTCCGCCATCACGCGCTTGGCCATGTTTTTGTTGTCGCTCACCGCAATGTACTGCCCCGCTGTGGGAACAGGAAAAGGTCGGCAGAAATGGCTGGGGCGTCAACGCTGCGCTTGGCCCAGCGCCTGGTTCGTTTTGCAGCGCTCCCTTAATACGGTACCTGGCCCAGTTCGAAACGAACGCTCTGGGCCGAGCCTGCCCGGGAGGCGGCCGGTGCGGACTCGGTGCGGACTCGATCCGTGTTGACCCCCTCGCCCTTGAGAAAACTGACGACCGACTCGGCGCGTGACCGAGCCAGGCGGCGGTTGGCCTCGGGATCGCCCACGGCGCGAGCCTGGCCAACGACGCGGAGGTAGAAGCTCGGGAAGCTGTCCAGCATCTTCTTGAGCCGTTTCAACTCATGCTCGCCGGAGAGCGAGATGGCGGCCGAGCCACGCCGGAAACCGATCGACGGCACGTCGAGGTCGCCGACCGACTGAAGCGTTTTCCACTGGTCATCGCTGAGTGCCCCGAGGTGGGTATTGGTGCGCACGCCCTGCAGGTCGCCCGTCCCCTGGCCAAGCCCCTCGATGAGATTCATCCGGTTGGACGGGTGAAAATTGTCGGCCTTCATGTCCGTCAGGATCTGGTCGAAGTAGAGCGAGGAGTGCCGGCCACGGAGCGGATCGCTCTCGAGCGCGCCGGTCTTGATGAGGACATCGGTGACGTTGGCGATCATGTCCTCGAGGCTGAGCAAATCTCCCGCCGATGCGCCCCGCACCAAGCCAAAGTGGGCGTAGTTTTCGAGGGTGTTTTTCCACTGGATGCCAGCCACGAGGCTCTTGGCCTCGGTGTCGGAGAGGTTGGGGTCGTCTGACTT
>DQOE01000326.1 GCA_015658765.1 Verrucomicrobiota bacterium
CGTCATTCGACCCCGTTCGTCAATCTGGAGTAAGTTGCGGTTTTGCATAAAAACATGTCTGCCCTTCTGCCGGGCAAAGGCCATACGCCCTGACGTCGGTCACGGTTTCAGGATTCGGTAAAAAAGCTCCCCGCCCTCGGGGGCGGTCTCGTCAATGAACACGTTGACCGGTGGGGTGGCCGGCAGCGGCCCGGAGACGGTCTCGAACGCTAGGCCAAGCGCGGTGGCCCGCTGCACACGGTATGATTTGTCCGCCACGCTGTGCCAGCGGATCTCCGGGCCAAGCGCTGTTTGCCGGCTCACCGGCAGGATGGCGAACACCGAGTCGGGGTCGTCCGGGTCGGTCCCGGCGGCAAGTTCGTCGTCGTCACTCGCGCCGTCGCTGTCCGCGTCGTCCGCGTCGAGGCCAAGCGGCACGATGTCGAACTTGTGCTCGCCGGTGTTCATGTGGTGCAGCAGCAACACGGCGGGCCGAAGGCCTTTCCGCTTGGCCAAGCCGCGGTCAACGGCGATGTGCACCGGCGCGTTGGCGTCGTGCATCACCGTGCCGCCAATGCCAAGCGCCGAGTGGACCACCGGCTGAGTCACGTCGTAGCGGATCAGCTGGGTGCGATCGATCTCGGGGTAGCCGTACTGCTCGGCGCCGAGTGTGAGCAGGCGAAAATTGAAGTCCGTTTTCTCTTCGTCGAGCCCGAGCATCCGCGCCGGGACCGGCAGCACCATCACGCTGTTGTTGAATGGCACCGTGTCGTATTCGTCCGGGGGAAACACGTTGAGATAACCGGCATCGGCGATGCCACGCTCCCACCGTGGCACGCGGATGAGGATGGAGAGAAACACATCGTCAGCGTAGTTGGACACAGAGAGGTTGCCCTTGAGCAGTCCGCCGTTGCTGCAACTGGCCAGCTCGTAGTCAATCCGACCGTCAAAGTCGGTGTCGATCTGCAGGTGTGGATCGTAGAGGAACGAATGCGGGTTGGTCCACGGCCCGGCGTTGGCGATGCCGAAGTAAAGCGTCGTCTCGGCCACCGAGCCGGTTTGCGGGTAGTCCGACGCCACGCCGAACGCGAGCACATCGGCGGCGATGTCCGCCGGGTCAGCGAGCAAATTGTTGCGGGGGCTGACACCGGCCAGCTCGAACACCGACACCAACGGCTTGGGATGCGCCGAGCCGCCCTCGAGCGAAAGCTCAAGCGACACAAGGTTGCGGGCTGGCAGGGCAATCCGTGACACGGTGGTGTGTTTCGTGGCGGCGGCGCGGACGAGTGCGTGGTACGGCACGCGCAGTTTTTCGGCGTCGTTGGCCAGCACGATCTTGCCGCTGACCTCGTACACCCAGCTTCGGGCGCGGTCGTTGAGCTTGGCCGGGGTCAGCGGGTCGCCGGTGCGGTCGAACTGTGCCGGATCGGCGTGGAAGCGCACCGGCACCAGTTCGTGCGACTTCGCCGCAATGGTGACTTGTTTCACCGGCAGGTCGACGCCAAAGCCGGCTTCCGTGACCGTTTCCTCGACGGATAGGTCAAACTTGGCCTCGGCGTTGCCGTGATTGGTCACCCGGATTTGCCGTGTTTCCTCCCACGACTTGGCCAGGGTCAGCGCGCCAAGCGACAGCGTGGTCAGCCCGTCGGTACCCTCCGCCATGGCCGTTACGGTGGTGGTTACCGCCTGCGCCACGTCGAGAAACCCGGCCCCGGCAAGCGACTCGGGGTAGGGCGTGCCGTTTTTGTGCTGCATCGGATTGGCCGTGTTGAGCAGCAGCGCCTTGATCTCGGTGGCACTCCAGCCGGGGTGCGCCTGCCTGGCTAGGGCCGCCGCGCCGGCGACATGCGGCACGGCCAGCGACGTGCCGGTGAACCACGCGCCGCCGGTGCCGGTGCCCATCCGGGCCGATTGAATCAACTCGCCCGGCGCGATGAGCTCGGGCTTGAGGAGGCTGTGCGGCGACGACGGCCCCCGCGCGCTGCGCGCTGCCATGCGGTATACCGAGCCGTCGAGCTTGGCCGAGCCGACGGCGATGACGGAGCGCTCCACGCCCGGCGCGGCGACATGGTAGAAATTATTGTTGTTTGAGTTGCCGGCCCCCGAGACGATCACGCTGCCCAGCCGTGTGAGGTTGGTAAACACCTCGGCCTCGGCCTCATGTTTTTCCTCGAGGCCTAGCGTGGACCCGAGTGAGAGGTTGACCACGTCCATGCGGTCGGCGAAGTCGTTGTCGGCGTTGGGGTCAGCGCACCACTCCAGCGCGTCCAGAACGAGGTTCGTTGAGTTAAGCGCTTTGTCACCAAAAATTTTCAGCGCGAACAACTTTGCTTTGGGGGCCACGCCTGGTCCAAGCAGGAACTCAGAATAATCGAGCCCGGCAAAGTAGTCTCCATCGTAAGGACGCCCCTTTTTTGTCACGCCGACACCAGCGACGATGCCGGCTACATGGGTCCCGTGGCCGTAGCCGGAACGGTCCAACGGATCGCCGTCCGGCAACGGCACGTCAGCCTCTCCGGAATAATCCTTGCCGGCAAAATCCCAGCCATCGACCTTGTCGGTGGGGAACGAGCCCTCCTCCACTTTCGTGGCGTCGTTGGATTGATAGGCCTCCTCCGTGCCGGCTCCGCCGAACATGGCGTGCGTGTAGTCCAGCCCGGTATCGATCACTGCGATTCGCATGCCCGCGCCGTCGAAGCCGGTGGTTCGTGTTCCCCAAGCCGCCTTTGCGCCGATGGCCGGCACGCTTTTCGCGGTGAGCGGCTCGTACACCCGCAGCCGTTCGACCCGTTTGACGCCGGCCCGCTTGGCCAAGACGGCCCTCTTCTCCCGGGTGATCCGAACCCGCAGGGCATTGACCAGCCGCGAATAGCGGCGTGTCACCCGGGCGCCATCGGCCTCAAGCCGCTTGGCCAGGGCGTCCTGTTCATCAGCGATGCGCTTGGCTTGGCGTTGCACCGCTTGGCCAAGGGCAGCGCCACCGAGACCGGCCTGTTTTTGCTCGAGATAAAACGGAACCAGCGCCTGGCCCTCAAGTTGCACCAACACCGGCAAAGTTGGCGGCAGCTCGATCGCCCCGGCCAAGGGCAGGCCCGCGACGAGCCACAGCAGGGAAACGCGAAGCAAAACAAAGGAATGCGGGAAGCGGCTCATGAGGCTGAGTTTTGGCGCTTGGCCAAGTGATGGCAGCGCTGCTGCATCCTGTGTGAGTCTTTGCGTCTTGGCAAGTTCAAGGCATGGCGGCGACAAAATATGCGTTATATTTAAAGGCGGACTTGCATCCAGTTTTTCGGCTCACTATCTTGCCGCGACCGGTTACCGGAACTGATGCAAGCCGACCACTTGATGACTCCGTTTCACCTCCCGACTCCACGCACCATGTGCGGCAAATGACTTGATGGCCGATCCCGAGATTACCCCGGAAGTCATAGAGGAACACGGCATCACCCCGGAGGAATACGATCGCATCCTCGGGGTGCTCGGCCGCGAACCCAACCTCACCGAGTTGGGCATCTTTTCCGTGATGTGGAGCGAGCATTGCTCCTACAAAAACACGCGGCCATTGCTCAAGACCTTCCCCACCCAGTCGCCCAAGGTCATCGTCGCCGCCGGCGAGGAAAATGCCGGCGTGATCGACATGGGCGACGGACTCGCCGTGGCGTTCAAGCTCGAGTCGCACAATCACCCCAGCGCGGTCGAGCCGTTTCAGGGCGCGGCGACCGGTGTCGGCGGGATTATCCGGGATATTTTCACCATGGGTGCCCGACCGATCGCCTGCATGGACTCGCTGCGTTTTGGCCGTCTCGAGTCGCCAAGGGTACGCCAGTTGTTCCGTGGCGTGGTGGCTGGCATATCGCATTACGGGAACTGTATCGGCCTGCCGACCGTCGCGGGCGAGGTGTATTTCGACCCATCTTACGAGGGGAATCCACTAATTAACGTCTTTTGCCTTGGGGTGTTACGGCATAGTCAGGTTGCCCGGGGCGCGGCCAAGGGAGTCGGCAATCCGGTGTTTTACGTCGGCCCGGCGACGGGGCGGGACGGCTTGGCCGGTGCGGCGTTTGCGTCGCAGGACTTGACCGAGGAATCGGCCGAGCAACAGCGCGGAGCGGTGCAGGTGGGCGATCCGTTCATGGAGAAACTCTGCATGGAGGCGTGCCTCGAGTTGCTCGCCACCGGCGCGGTCGCGGGCATACAGGACATGGGCGCGGCCGGCCTCACCTGCTCGACCTGCGAGACGGCGGCTCGCGGCGGAACCGGCATCGAGATCGACCTGGCAAGGGTGCCGCAGCGCGCCCCCGACATGACACCGTACGAAATCCTGCTCAGCGAGTCGCAGGAGCGGATGCTCATCATCGTCCACAAAGGCTGCGAGGAAGAGGTCAAACGGATTTTTGACAAGTGGGACTTGCCGTGGGCCGAGGTGGGCGAAGTGACCGGCGACGGCATGATGGTTGTCAAAAACCATGGCGAAGTCATTGCCACCGTCCCGGCCGCCAAACTCGCCGACGATGCGCCGATTTATCATCGCGAGGCCCGCGAGCCGGCGTACCTCGCGCAGACCCGCGCGCTTCGGCTCGACGACATCCCGGCCTTGGCCGACCCTCGGGCCGCCTTGGCCAAGCTGCTTGGCTGGCCGACTATCGCGTCGAAAAACTGGGTGTACCGCCAGTACGACCACACGGTTCGCGCCGGCACGGTACTCAGCCCCGGCTCCGATGCGGCGGTCATCCGTGTGAAGGCCGACTCATATCCGATGCTCCCCACCGATGCGCCGACGGACGACATTCCCGACAAATTCTTGGCGATGACGGTGGACTGCAACGGCGTTCATGTTTACCTCGACCCGTACGAGGGCAGCAAAGCCACCGTCGCCGAGGCGGCCCGGAATCTTGTCTGCTCCGGGGCGCGGCCGCTTGGTGCGACCGATAATTTGAACTTCGGCAACCCGCACAATCCGGAGCTGTTTTGGCAGCTCAAGGAGAGCGTGCGCGGCTTGGCCGAGGCGTGCGAGGCGTTCGGCACGCCGGTTACCGGCGGCAATGTCAGCCTGTACAACCAAAACCCGGCCGGGGCAATCGACCCGACGCCAACGGTCGGCATGGTGGGCTTGATCGATAAGCCGGAACATATTACAAGCCAATGGTTTAAGGACGATGGAGATGCCATCATCCTGCTTGGCCAAGCGGTCAACAGCGACGATCCGTTGTTGGGCTTGGGCGGCTCGGCGCTGCTGCAGATCGAGCACGGCCGCAAAGAGGGCACGCCGCCGCCGTGCGACTTGGCCAGAGAGAGCGTGTTGCACGACGCGCTGCTTGGCTTGATCGCAACCGGCGCTGTAAAGAGCGCGCACGATTGCGCCGAGGGTGGCTTGGCTGTGGCACTGGCCGAGTGCTGCATTTCCCAACTCACCGCCCGCAACACCCCCCGACTCACCGGCGCGTCGCTGGATTTGGGCGGGCTTGACGGCGTACGGGTGGATGCGCTGTTGTTCGGCGAGTCGCACGGGCGCGTGGTCATCACCACGAGCGAGGCCGAGGCCGGGGCGGCGACCGAGCGGGCCAAGTTGCTCGGCGTGCCGGCGGCAAGGATTGGCATCGTCAACGGCGGCGAGACGCTTGACATTGTGATCGGCGAAACTCATTTCTCGTGGGAGTTGAATGAACTCCACGACGTGTGGTGGAACACCATCGCACGAGCCATGGAACAATGAGCGAAACACATCCCCGGCACTATTGCGGCGTCTTCGGTGTTTACGGCCACCCGAACGCGGCGGAGCTGACCTACTACGGACTGTACGCGCTGCAACATCGCGGGCAGGA
>DQOE01000224.1 GCA_015658765.1 Verrucomicrobiota bacterium
GAAATTCAGGACGTGAACCCGGAGGACGAACTCGAGCTGTTTGACCTCGTCGGCATCTCCTCTTTTTCGGCGCAGATCGACGAGGCGTACGGGTTAGCGGATCGCTATCGCGCGGCGGGTGTGCCGGTCGTCTTGGGCGGATTGCACGTTAGTCTCATGCCGGACGAGGCATTGCAACACGCTGATGCCGTGGTGCTTAATGGCGCGGAAGGCGCTTGGCCAAGCTTGGTACAGGACTTTCGCCGGGGCGAGATGCAACCCCGCTACGAGGGGCTTCGGTCGGCTGTGTTCAAGCCGCCCAGCTACGTTCATCCCCGGTTCGACCTGCTGCGCGGCCGGCCGTACAACCGCGTCACCGTCCAGACTTCACGCGGCTGTCCGCTAAACTGCGAGTTCTGCGCCGCCAGCCTGCGGATCACCTCAGCGTTCCAGCAGAAACCGATCGAATTTGTCATTGAGGAGATCAAGGCAGCGGTGAGTTTCACCGATCAACCGTTCCTCGAGTTGGCCGACGACAACACGTTCATCAACAAGAAATGGGGCAGGGAATTTCTCCGGGCGATCACGCCGCTTGGCCTGAACTGGTTCACCGAGACCGATGTTTCCATTGCTGATGACGACGAGCTTTTGGATCTGCTCGCAGAGAGTGGTTGCCGGCAAATCCTCATCGGCCTTGAGAGCCCGTCGGGAAGCGACCTTGGCCAAGTCGATCCCCACAACTGGAAGCAAAGCCGGAGCGACAGTTACCTCGAGGCAATCGACAAGATTCAGTCGCGCGGTGTCTCGGTTAACGGCTGCTTCATCCTCGGGCTGGACGGGCACACGCCGGATATTTTCGAGGAGGTCAGCGCGTTCGTTGAGCGCTCCGGTCTGCTGGAAGTTCAACTCACCGTGATGACGCCGTTCCCGGGGACGCCGCTGTATCATCGGCTCCACAGTGAGGGGCGTTTGCTGCAGGAACGCTACTGGGACCGCTGCACACTCTTCGACGTGAACTACAAGCCAACGGGCATGTCGGTCGAGGAATTGGAGACGGGACTGCGCTGGTTGTTCGCGCAGACGTACAACGAGGAACAGTTCAACAAGCGCAAGCGCAACTACATCGAGATCGTTAAGGCGCGGCTGTGATCGCGCTTGGCCTCACGGGCTGACGGCCAGTCGCTCGACCTCCTCTGCGTCGCCGATCATCACGCCGTTTTCCTTGTAACGCTTGAGCAAAAAATGCGTGGTGGTGGAGGTGACGCCCTGGATGGTGGCCAGTTTCTCCGCCACGAACGAGGCGACCTCGTGCAGGCTGTTGCCGTCGATGATGACCAGCACGTCGTAACCGCCGGACATGAGATAGCAGGATTTGACCTCGTTGTACTTGGAGATGCGCTCGGCCAGGCGGTCGAACCCCCCGCCGCGCTCCGGCGTCAGCTTGACCTCGATAACCGCCTGCATGCCGTCCCCGCCGTTGGCCTCGTCGCTGAGGATCGCCTGATAGCCGAGGATATCCCCGTTGGCTTGGGCTTGGCGGATTTTTTCACGAATCTCGTCCTCGGACAGTTCCAGCATGCCGGCCAAATCCCCGGTGGACAGGGCGGCGTTTTCCCGAAGCAACTTGAGCAGCGCATCCATGGCCGGGAGCATAGCCTCTTGGCCAAGCGGATGACACGATTTTCGCTTGGGCAAGCGCGAGGCGTCAGAGGGTGTTGAACATATTGATGTAATTGAGCCATGCTCTGATGACGATGATGGCCACCGTGATGGCGACCAGCCCGTAAACCAGTCCCGTTGCTATCCCGGCCGCGCTCTTGAGGCGGCGCGTGCCCTCGTCGTGGTAGTGCTTGGCCAGACGCTGTAGCGAGTCGTCCAGTTGGCCGGAGAGTTCGCCGGTGGCATAGAGGTCGCGGAAGGTTCTGGGGAAATCCTTCCGCCGTTGAAGAGCCTCCGACGGCAAAGAGCCGCTATCAAGCTCCGGCAGCCAAGCGCGGACACTCGTCGCCAGCCAGGGCGAGCCGGACGCGCTGGCGGCACTCTCCCACGCCTCGCGGACGTTGACCCCGGCGTTGAGCAGCGCGTACAGCGCGAACGACAGCCGTGAGAGTTTAAGCTCCTTTACAGCACGACCAAACATCGGCGTGCGATGCCAAATGCGCTCGATCCCGTGGCGGATCGCAAACCCGCGATTGGCTTGGCCAAGGTAGAGCACAAAAAACACAGCGGTATACAGCGCACCCAGCGTGAGCAGCGACGGGAAAAATGCGCCGAGCAGACTGGCGCTCCCGCCGCCAAACAGGCTGCTCCCGTACAAGATGATTCCGGGCATCAGGATGATGAAGTGGATGATGAACAACGGGTAGGCCAGCTTCATTAGCACGTCGCGGATGAGCGCCGAACGTTGGTGGTAATGGTCGGAGAGGATGCGTAAGGTGTCGTCGAGCCGTCCGCCGGCCTCGCCGGCCTCGATCATCATTCTGTCAAAAGCGGGCAGCCAGTTTTCGCGGCCGATGAGCGTCTCGGAGAACGTCTCGCCGGCGTTGAGTCGGTCGATGGATTCACGAATGTGCAGGCCGTCACGCTGGCTCGGAGGGGCGATTTGTTCCAGCGACTGGGTCAAGCCAACACCCGCCTGCAGCAACACACTGAGTTGATGATAAAACTCGGAGCGCCGCCGGAAGCTGTTGGGGGTCTCGATCAGGGAGGCCATATCCTCCCGGGCAGCAGAGCGTGATTAGGCGTGGCTGTCGAGCATGCCCTGCAAGTCAGCCTTGCTGAGTGCGCCCACGGCCTGCTCCACGACTTGGCCATCCTTGAAGATGAGCAGGGTGGGGATGGACTGCACGCTGTATTGCACAGCCAACTGTTGATGCTCGTCGATGTTGACCTTGCCGATCGTCGCCTTGCCGTCGTTCTCGTCGGCGAGTTGATCAATCATCGGCCCGATCATTTTGCAGGGCCCGCACCATTCGGCCCAGAAATCAACCAGCACGGGAGAGGCGGACTGAATCACTTCAGCGTCGAAGTTGTCCGTAGTTAATGTAACGACTTTGTCGGAGGCCATAACAGAAGAATGATGAGTATTCTAAAGATTAGACTTGGCCGAGCATCCATAAATAAGCCGCCAAGCCAATTGCGCCCAGAGCCGTGACGGCTGCCACGGTGGTGTCGAACGGGTTGTCGGCGGGAGCCGCCTTTTTGACCCGAGCCTTTTGCCGCTTGGGCTTGGCCTCGAAGGAGCTCTCTTCCTCAAAAGGAGCGTCGTCCTTGCGTATATCATCCACGCTGATTTTGCGTCTTGCTTCTGCTGCCGTTGCTGGAGGGGCTTTTCTTTGTTCAGTGGCAACCGCCGGCGCCGTCTTCTTGGGAGGAACGGGTATCTTGATGGTGGAGGCCGCCTTGGCAGCACCAGCAGGCGGCACGGATATCTTGATCGTCGGCGAGGCAGCCGGCTTGGGCGGCAGGCTGATGC
>DQOE01000362.1 GCA_015658765.1 Verrucomicrobiota bacterium
AAGGGCAACTGGGTGACGACCGGCAAGACGTCGCCGTGGTCGGTTTATCGCGTGCCGTTGTTGCGCGACGCCGAGGAGATCGAGCGACCGGTGAACCAGTCCACCATCACGCGCCGCTATACGGAGGAGGCGGTGAAGTTTATCGAATCGAACCGCGAGAGCCCGTTTTTCCTCTACCTCGCGCACTCGATGCCGCACATCCCGCTGTACCGCTCGAAACGGTTTGAGGGCAAAAGCCTGGCCGGCATATACGGAGACGTCATCTCGGAGATCGACTGGTCGGTCGGCCAAGTGCTGAACACATTGCGCAAACAGAAGCTCGACAAGAATACGATCGTGCTGTTTACGTCTGACAACGGGCCGTGGGAGGTTTTCAAGACGCACGGCGGCTCGGCCGGTTTGTTGCGCGGGGCCAAGGGCGGCACCCGCGAGGGCGGCATGCGCGAGCCGGCGATTTTCTGGGGGCCGGGCAACGTGAAGCCGGGCGTGGTGCAGGAGATGGGCAGCACGCTTGATGTGCTGCCGACGTTTGCCAGTCTGGCCGGGGCCAAGGCACCGGAGGACCGTGCGATTGACGGCCATGACTTGAGCGATGTGTTGCTGAACCGCGGCAAGAGTCCGCGCAAGGGGATGTTTTACTTTGGTGGCGCTCAGTTGAGCGCGGTGCGTTCCGGCAACTACAAGGCGCAGTTTCGCGAGGAGAAAGGGATCAATCCCAAGCCGTTGGCCAAGCCGGAGCTGTACCACTTGGGCGAGGATCCGTCCGAGAAATACGACTTGGCCGCCAAGCACCCCGAGATTGTCGAGCGCTTGGCCAAGCTGGGCGAAAAACTTCAGGCCAGCGTCAAGCCGGTGCCCGACCAGCTTGTCCCGCGGATCGGGAAATAACCGAATGGTTTAGTCGTTCGTTCGAAATGCCCAGAGGGCTTTTTCGGTGCGGACATACAGGGTGTTTTTGTCAATGGCAGGCGTGACAAACACCGGATCGTTCAAATCGTGTTGATGGGTGATTCTAAATTCTTTGTCCACTTTGACAGTGGTGATGACGCCCCGGTTTGAGCTGAGGTAAATGTGATCGTTTGCGGCGACGGGGGAGGCGCTGTATTGGCCGGGCGCGTTGAGGCGTTCGCGGTGAAGCAGCTTTCCGTTGGTGGCATCGACTGCTACGAGAAGGCCGCCGTTTCGCACCATGTAAATGAGATTGTCGTACAGGAGTGGCGAAGGGATTTCAGGGATGCTCCGATTGAGTTCCCACTTCAAGTGCGTGTCGGTGATGTCGCCCTGGCCGCCCGGGCGTATGGCGATGAGCAACGGCTTGCCCCGGCCGCCGCGCATGTTCGACATGAATTCCTCTCTGCTCCAAAAGCCGTCTCGGTTGCGGTCGGTGCCGCGGAACATCCCGTCGAGCCGTTCCTGACGGCGGCGCTTGTCATCCGGCAACGGGATGCCGTAGCCAGGATGGCCCGGCGGAAGCTCGGGTCGGATGGGAAAAGTGAAGTGGCCGGTCATCTCCTTGCGTTCGATTTTTCCGTCACTGTTTTTGTCGAAACGAATGACGGCTTCCCAAAACGGCAATGGATCGGGCTGGATGTCCCCACCACCACCGAGTTTCGAGGAGGAGACGTAAAGAACGTTATTGCCGGCGACCGGTGTTGAAATGGTTTCACGGGAGAAGCCCGGGACAAACCATTTTTGCGTGCCGGTTTTCATGTCGTAACCGCTCACCCGGCCGTTGCCCAGGACGACGAGTTCGGTGCCGTGGTCATGTTTCCAAATCATCGGGGTCGACCAGCCACTGCGGTGAAATGGGCGGGGGATTTCCCAGGCGATCTCACCGTTGGTTTTGTCGCGGGCGACAATTTTGGATTGGCTTAGGCGGCTGCCGGGGAGGTTTGCGTCGTTGTCCAAAACCAGAATGAGGTGTTCGCCGTGTAGGATCGGGGAGGTGGACATTCCGTAGAGCGACTTGGGCGTGGGAATCGGTTTTTTCCAGAGCTCGCGTCCGTCGTGGTCGTGGCAAATCAGCCCGTACGAGCCGAAGTAGGTGAAAACGCGGTTTTGCGCGACGAGCACCGAGGGGGCGGCGGGGTGGCTGGCTTTGTGGACCTTTTCAAGCTCGACCTTTGGCGCTGTGCGTTGCCAGGCGATTTTGCCGTCGGCTTTGTCAACCGCGAGCGTGACCAGTCTGCCCTTGGCCAAGCCGGTGAGGAAAACGCGCTTGCGCGACAGCACCGGCGATGACAGGCCGGGTGGCAGGGCTATCTTCCAGGCGAGTCGGGCGTCGTCGAGTTCGACCGGCGGCCTGCCGTCCTTCGCCACGCCGGAGCCGTTCGCGCCCCGGAATTGGTTCCAACCATCCGAATGCGCCTGGCCAAGCGCGCCTGCAAAGGCGATCCCGAGAATGACGGCTGCCGGTTTCATGCGGCGAAGTGTAAGCGGGAACACGGGGCGATTTAGCGGCGGGGCATCTTGGGTTCGCGATTGAGGACGTAGCCCCGGTACCAGGTTTGATCCCACAAGCCGCGCAGCGTGACCTTGGCCACATGACCATCGGCGAAGCCTGCGTTGATGGCGAAGTGATGGCGATTGACGAAAAATCGGCGCATGCCGTTGTCGGAATACGAGCCGGAATAGTTCGGCGGCGGCGCGTTGTCGGGGCGGGGCCACGAGTCCACCCAGTTGCCATCGCCGTAAATGGGAACCTCGGAGGTGGCGTTGGAGAACTGCTGCCAGTATTTCTTTTTTTCATCACTGGTCTTTGGTGCGTAGTAGCTGCCGTTCGGATCCTGCATAAACGAGTTGATGGTGTAGCTCCCCTCGGCGTACGAATTGCCGAAGTTGCCCCACCAGTACGACCAGCTCGTCTTGTTGTCGCCGCGCGGCAGACCGCCCTTGCTGCCCTTCGATCGGGTTTTGACTGCCGGGCAAATGATCGTTTTCATCGAGCCGTTGTAGGCGGCTTGCGGATCCTTGACGTAACGCTTGTCGCCGAGGTACGGCGCGATGGCGTGAAACCAGTACGGCTTGGACGGGCCAAGCACCTGCAGCATCCGGCCGTCGTGGTCGTCGCAGTAGTAGATCGTGCCCAGCGTGATCTGCCGGAGGTTGGACTGGCAGGCGGCGCTGGAGGCCTGCTCCTTGGCCTTGGCCAGGGCCGGCAGCAGCAGGGCCGCCAGGATGGCAATAATGGCGATGACCACCAGCAACTCGATCAATGTGAACCCGGTTTCGCGCCGCCTCATGCGGCAATTAAGTGCGCTTGGCCAAGCGGCGTCAATGCGGAAACTAGCCGATCGGGAGACTTTTTGTAACTTTCGGGCTTGGCCGGCGTTTAAGCCTCAAGTCACCGACAACGATTGGCAGACTCAATAAACTGGAAAACGAAAGGAACTATCATGAAAATCAAGATCATCAACAGCCTCGCCGCCGCCGCGCTTCTCACCGGCAGCCTCGGCGTTGCCCGGGCCGAGGAAGCAAAGTCAACCGACGCCAAGCCGGCCAAGGCCAAAGCCGCGAAGAAGAGCGACCGGCCCTCACGCGAGGCCATCATCAAGCGGTTCGACAAGGACGGCGACGGCAAACTGAACGAGGCCGAACGCAAAGCTGCGACAGCCGCGTTAAGGAAACAGTCCGGCCGTGAAAGCGACCGGGCCAGTGAAAGCGACCCACGCCGTCAGCGTATCGCGACAGCCCGCAAGCAAATTAGTGCTGCGATGAAAGCCGGCGAAATAACAGAAAAACAAGGTAAGGAGCGCATGGCGGCATTGAAGAAGCGAATCAGCCAGAGCGACAGGGCAAATGACAAGGCCCGTCCCAACTCCGGCGGGCGCGAACGCTACGCAGCTGCCGCCATGAAAATTAAGGAAGCCGTCAAGGCCGGCAAAATAACTGAGGCGCAAGGCAAGGAAAGATTGGCTGCGTACAGGAAACGAATGGGCGAAGGCCGTGGCGACAGCGGTCGAAGCCGTCAGACTCGCGAAGAGCTGATGAAGCGTTACGACAAGAACAAGGACGGAAAACTCGACGAGGATGAGCGCGCAGCACTTCGCAGAGCCATGTCAGATCGTAACAGCGGCAAGCGTAGTCCGGGTAGCGATGAGAAGAACGCCAAGCGCAAACGTCCCGGCCAAGGCGATAACAAAAATGCCGAGCGGCGCCGGGGCCAAGGCAACAAGAAAAACGCCGAGCGCAAACCTCGCGGAGGCGATCGGGGCAAGGGCGGTGAAGGCAAGCGCCAGGGTAAGCGTCGCGAAAAGAAATAAGCTGCGGTTCGGAAAATGATTCAACAAAGGTGCCGATTTTCGGCACCTTTTTTCTTTCACTCACCGCTTGGCTAAGTGAAACTTTTCGGTTTACGGCTTCGTACTATTACGATTATGCGACATTTTCACGTTATTGTCATGGCCACCGCGTTGGTTTTTGGTGCCTCGCTTCGCCAAGCGCAGGCCCGGATGATCATCAGCGAATTCCTCGCGGTCAACGACAAGGACTTGAAGGATGCCGATGGCGACCACGCGGACTGGATTGAGCTTTACAACGCCGGCGACGCCACGATCGACCTGGCTGGCTGGGCGCTGACCGACGATGCCAAGGACTTGGCCAAGTGGATGTTTCCCGCCGTGAAGATC
>DQOE01000352.1 GCA_015658765.1 Verrucomicrobiota bacterium
CCGCCGCCGACAAGCAACCCCCGAATGTCGTTGTCATTTTCATCGACGACATGGGCTACGCGGACATTGGCCCGTTCGGGGCCGAGGCGTATCCCACGCCCCACCTCGACCGCATGGCCAAGGAGGGGCGCAAGTTCACCGACTTTTATGTGACTCAAGCCGTGTGCAGCGCCTCGCGGGCGGGGCTGCTCACCGGCTGCTACAACGTTCGGGTTGGCATCTTCGGCGCATTGGGGCCCAGCGCCAGGCACGGCATCAACGCCGGCGAAATGACGCTTGCCGAGGTCTGTAAACAGAAGGGCTACGCCACTGCCATCTACGGTAAATGGCACCTTGGCCATCACAAACAATTCCTGCCGATGCAACACGGGTTTGACGATTACTTCGGCCTGCCGTACTCGAACGACATGTGGCCGTACCATCCCGGCGTGTTGCACCTGCCGATGGAGGAGCGCCTCAAACGCTGGCCGCACCTGCCGCTAATCGACAGGAACGACGTCGTCAACGCACAAGTGTCCGGCAAGGAACAGGAACAGCTCACCACGCAATACACCGAGCGCGCCGTGTCGTTCATCGAGAAGAACAAGGACAACCCATTCTTCCTCTACGTGCCGCACTCGATGGTGCACGTGCCGCTGTATGTTTCCGAAAAGTTCAAGGGCAAGAGCGGCGCGGGCCTGTTCGGCGACGTGATGATGGAGGTGGACTGGAGTGTCGGCCGGATCCTCGACACGCTCCGCAAAAACAAGCTCGATAAAAACACGCTCGTGATCTTTACCGCCGACAACGGCCCGTGGCTCAGCTACGGCGACCACGCCGGCTCGGCCGCGCCGCTGCGCGAGGGCAAGGGAACGATGTTCGACGGCGGCTGCCGCGAGAGCACGCTGATGTGGTGGCCCGGCACCATCCCGGCCGGCAGCGTCTGCAACACGCCGGCGATGACCATCGACATTTTGCCGACCGTCTCCGAGTTGATCGGGGCCAAGCTGCCGAACCATAAAATCGACGGCAAAAGCATTGTGAACCTCGTCAAGGGCACCAGCGACCAAAGCCCGCAGGAGGCGTACTATTTTTATTATGGCAAACAGTTGCAGGCCGTTCGCTCCGGCAAATGGAAGCTCCACTTTCCGCACGGCTACCGCACCATGGCCGGCCAGCCCGGCGGCAAGGATGGCATCCCAACGGCTTACACCCAGGCCAAGATCGGCCTGTCGTTGTTCAATCTCGAGAAGGACGTCGGCGAAACGACGGACGTGAAGGCCCAGCATCCGAAGGTGTTGGCCAAGCTGAAGTCGCTTGGCCAGGCGATGCGCGAAGAACTCGGTGACCAAGGCCAAAAAGGCAGCGGCCAACGCGAAGCAGGCCGCTTGACCAAGCGCTGAATCGCCAGTGGCCGATCGATCAACCATCCCGTTCGGGGCACGGTTTTGGCGGCTTTGGCGGCCGGTTTGGCGGTTGCGCCACAAGGCCAACGGGATGCTCTTCCCGGCGCTGCTGTTGTTCTGGGTGATGCTGCTCATCAGCCCGTACATCGTCATAAACCGAATGGCGGCTTGGGCGGATCACACACCGATCAGCGCGGAAGCCATCGACCAGCGGGACACGCTCAAGGTTTCGCAGCAGGACGATCGCACGGTGTGGGATCCGAAGTCGTTTTTTCGCGACAGCGAAGGCCGCTTCCTCGACTACAAAATCCCGGCCATCGACTGGACGATCTGGTTTTACCTCACGCTTTTCGGCTACTACTTCGCATTTTTTGCGGCGCAAAAAAATGACCGGGGCCGGGCCGAGTCGCTGGTGATGGCTCAGGCCTGGGCGGTGTCGAGCTGGATCGCCTACCCGATCTTCGCCGTGTTGCCGGCACACATCAACATGCGCTGGCAGTTGGGCGAGATGGAGGGAATCTACGGCTTTGTTTACGAGGCGTTCCACTCCCTCGACGAGCCGTTCAATGCCTGGCCGTGCCTGCACATCGCGCAGAGTTTCATTATTGCCGTGGCGTTGTCGCGCTGGTGGCGGCAGCGCAAATGGAACTGGGCGGTGTGCCTGCTTTGGCCAGCATGGCTTGGCCTGTTCATCAGCGTGATGACCACCAAGCAGCATTTTATCTGGGACTCGATCACCGGCGCGCTGCTGGGCGTGGGCGTGTGGCTGGCGATCATGCGGCCCGGCTTCCGGCATCTCGACAGCGTGGCCGACGATGATCTGCCCTTGGCCAAGCTGGGCTAAAAAAAGTGGCCGCCGGCAGGGGATGGGTGTGGAGGTTGCCGACGGCCGACGACCCGCGGCTGGGATGGGAGGGGGATGCCACGGATCGCTGAACGCCAAAGCTATCCCGATTTTCCCCTAAAGCAACCTAAAAAACACCCAGCGGGTCGGGCTCAAACTTCAGCAGTTGCAGCTTGGCCAACGCCGGTCTTGGCCTCTAGATGGCGGAGCATGCTCTCGAAAACTCGACGGCCGTCGTCCGCGCCGAGGACGTTTTCGCTGGCCCGCTCCGGGTGGGGCATCATGCCGCAGACGTTGCGGCCTTCGTTGCAGATGCCGGCGATGTTGAGCAGCGAGCCATTGGGGTTCGCCTCGTCGGTCAGATCGCCGGTCTCGGTGGCGTATTGGAAAAGGATTTGGTCGTCCGCCCGCAGCTTGGCCAAGGCCTCATCGTCGGCAAAGTAACAGCCCTCGCCGTGGGCGATCGGCACGCGCAACAGCCTGCCCTCCGGCACCTCGCTGGTGAACGGCGAGTCAGCGGTTGGGATCTTGAGAAAAATGGTCTCGCAGCGAAACTGCAGTGAGCGATTCCGCACCAGCGCCCCCGGCAGCAGGCCGGTCTCGCACAAAATCTGAAAGCCGTTGCAGATGCCGATGACCAGTCCGCCGGCGTTGGCGAACGCCTTCACGGCATTCATCACCGGGCTGAACTGCGCAATGGAGCCGGTCCGCAAATAGTCGCCGTAGCTGAAGCCGCCCGGCACCACCACGGCGTCGGCGTCACCAATCGATTCCTCCTTGTGCCAGAGGTAGTCGGCGTCCTGCCCGAGGACGTTGCCCAGCACGTGGACGCAGTCCTGATCGCAATTTGAGCCGGGAAACTGGAGGACAGCGAAGCGCATCCGGGGTTACTCGATGGTGAAGTGGTAATCCTCGATCACCGGGTTGCTGAGCAGCTTGTGGCACGCCTCGTCGATCTTCGGCCGCCACGACTCGGCGTCGCCCTCCAGTTCGATCTCGATGTATTTGCCGACGTGAACGGCCTTAACACCGTCGTAGCCCATGTGCTCCAGCGCGGTCTGCACCGTCTTGCCCTGCGGATCGAGCACGGCTTTCTTGGGTGTGATGACAATCTTGGCTTTCATTCCCTGCACACGCCAGGCGCGGCCAAAGGCAGTGTCAGGCCAAGCGCGACAGTGAACCAGTTTATTTTGTTCACAGCCGGAAATTCGCGCCTGGCCAAGTTTTGCTTTCCCCCGGCCAAGCGCTTGGCCAAGCTCCCCGCATGAAGCTCTCCTTCCACGGCGCGGTTCGTACGACGACCGGTTCCCGGCATCTGCTCGAGGTCAACGGCGCGCGGCTGCTGCTCGACTGCGGCCTGTATCAGGGCAAGCGGCAGGAATCGATCGAGCGCAACCAGCAGTTTCCGTTCGACCCCAAGTCGGTGGACGCCGTCATCCTGAGCCACGCGCACATCGACCACATCGGCAACCTGCCTAACCTCCACAAGCAGGGTTTTGCGGGGAATGTTTACTGCACGTTCGCCACGCGCGACCTCGCGGCGATCATGCTCGAGGACTCAGCGCGAATTCAGGTCGCCGACGCAGCGTACGTCTCGAAGAAGCACAAAAAGAAGGGCCTGCCGCCGGTCGA
>DQOE01000432.1 GCA_015658765.1 Verrucomicrobiota bacterium
GAGGTTTACGCAGCCATGCACACCTCCGGCCCCAAGCGCAACTTCGACTGGCGGCTCGAGACGCCGGAGCGCGCCCACGCGGCCGGCTTCCGGCGGCTGGGCATCGGGGCGTTATTCGGGCTGAGCGACTGGCGGCGCGACACCCTCTGCCTCGCCGTGCACGCGCAATACCTACTGCGCCACTGCTGGAAATCACAACTGACCATTTCACTGCCGCGCCTCCGCCCCTGCGCCGGTGAGTTCGAGCCGTTGACTGACTTCAACGATCGCAACCTTGTCCAGGCCATCTGTGCGCTGCGTCTGTTTCTGCCGGACGCCGGCATCGTCCTCTCCACCCGCGAACCGGCGAGCCTGCGCGACCGGTTGATTCCATTGGGCATCACCATGATGAGCGCCGGCAGCCACACCGAGCCGGGCGGCTACACCGGCGCCGGCCAGGACAACCTGCACTACACCGAGCGCGGCCGCATCCGGGAGCTGACCGGCAACGCCAGCGAATGGGCCACCCACGCCACCGGTCAGTTCGACATCGCCGACGAACGCGAGCCAAGCGCTGTCGCCGCAACCCTCACCCGCCTCGGCTACGAGCCGGTCTGGAAAGACTGGGATCCGGCTATCCTCTCCAACTAAACAACAGCAGTTCGCGAGTCGAGTCGGTGACTTTATAGGCGTCGGCGATGCGAAGTTTTTGCACCCAAAACAACCGTCCATCAGCGGCCTCGGCAACAACGAGTTTGCGGCGATCGGCCTTGGGGATTTTTTGGTTCACAAACAAGTCCTGCAATTTGGCGGTGCCGGCCTGGCCGATGGGCTGAAAACGGTCGCCGGGCTGCCAGTGGCGCAGGGTGATCTCTTGGCCAAGCGACTCGGCATCAAAAACTTCGCTGCTCTCATCTTGGCCAAGTTCGCTCCACTTGGCCAAGCCGCCTACCAAGCGCTCCCAGCCGATTTTCAAGCCGCCGAACTCGGCTTCACAGGACTGGCCCACGAGGCTGACTTCGCACTTGGCCATGGAGAATTCCGGCACGGCGGCGGAAGCAGCCAACTCCACTTGGCCACCGGCATTCCGTTGCA
The DNA here is from genome assembly GCA_015658765.1 of Verrucomicrobiota bacterium. Lineage (GTDB taxonomy): Bacteria > Verrucomicrobiota > Verrucomicrobiia > Limisphaerales > UBA1096 > UBA1096. The sequence continues at coordinate 1,075 of DQOE01000432.1, forward strand.
GCCGCCTGCCGGGGGCGACCTCGATGACACGGCCGGCCTCAAGCCGCAACGCCTCAACCAAGTCGAACGATGACTCGACGCCAAGCGCGAACAGTTGGCGCTGCACGACCTGCCGTTGAACAGCGATCGACAACTGATCGAACGGCGGTTCGCCCGGCCACTCGGCGGCGAGGTCGTCGATGCAGTCGGTATCATCGCCGCAGAGTTGCATCGCCTTGAGGACTTGACGGCTCACCGATGCGCCAAACTGCCCGGCAAGTTGCGGCAACAACTCGTGGCGGACGCGGTTGCGGAAGAAGCGGGTGTCGGTGTTGGTTGTGTCCTCGCGGAACCCGATCCCCTTCTGCGTTACGTACTCGATAATCTCGTCGCGCCGGATGCCAAGCAACGGGCGCACGAGCGTGACGCCGGAGTCGGTTGGCGATGACGCGATGGGCTGCATGCCGGCCAAGCCGCGGTTGCCCGCGCCGCGAAGCAGCCGGAGAAAAAAAGTTTCGATTTGATCGTCGGCGTGATGAGCCAAGGCGACAACGGCTCCCAAGCGATTGGCCAGGCGGGCGAAAAACCGGTGGCGCAGTTGACGGGCGGCCGCCTCTATACCTTCGCCGGTCTCGGCGGCGAGTTGCTGCGTGTCGCCACTATCGGATTCGAACGGCCGGCCAAGCTGCCCGGCCGCCTCCCCGACGAATGCCGCGTCGGCGTCGCTGTCCGCGCCTCGGAGTTGGTGGTTGAAGTGGGCGACGACCAAGCGGTCGCGCAGGCCAAGCCCGGGAGTGGCGAGCAGGTGCAGCAGCGCCATCGAGTCGATGCCGCCAGAGACAGCCACGATGATGTTGCCGCTGCCCGGGAAGAAGTTCTGCGCCCGGATGATGTCGCCCACTTTTTCCGCGAGCGGATGCATGGGTCAGTTGCCGGTGGCCACCGGCTCAGCCGGCTTGGAGCGGAGCAGCAGCAGCCAGTCGCCCGGGCCGGGGGCCGGGCACTCGAGCGTCGCGCCGCGAAGCACGGCCAGCACGCTGGAGCGCTCGCCGGTGCGCGGGTTGACCCACGCGGCGATCAGCGGCGTGGGCAGCTTGGCGACGTTGATTTTTAGCCGCTTCTCGACCGGCGTGTAAACGACGACCAAACGGCCGTCGCCGGAACTGGTGGCGGCGACGTATTCGGAGAGCGCCTCGTCGCCGGGTTGCTCGGCCAGCACGCCGCTGTCGGGGCGGAGTTTCTGAAACTCGATCGACTGAAACAGAGCCGAGAGATGTGCGACCTGTTCGCCGGCGTCAAAGTTCAACGCATCGCGCCAGGCGGGAGGCGTGCCGGCGTTGGGATGACCGGGCGTCGGCGCGTCGCCGGCGTCCCAGCCCCACACGCCGGCCGCGCCGTAGCTCACGCCGGCGGTCGGAGTACTCAGCAGGCTCCAGTACAGCGCGCGGCGAACCTCTTGCGCGGTAATCGGCTGCTTTTTGCTGTAGCTGTTCTGGCCCTCGTAGGCCGGCTCGATGTTGATAACCGGCCGGTGCGGGAGCTTGGCCCAGTCGCGCGACGCCGGGCCGTGGTGGATCCAGTTGTTGGTGGCATCGTTTACGTCGTGGCCGCTTTGGTAGCCAAGCGTGGTCATCCATTTTTCATCGCGAAACTCCTCGAAGACCCAGCTCTTGCCCTTGGGGTGCATGAAGACGGGGAAGTGCCGTCCGTTGCCAAATACCGCTTGGCCAAGTGTGCGCCAGCGTGCGGCGTGCGTGCCGGAGTAATCGCCGTCGCCACCGAGAAACCAGGCGCCGTAAGTGGCGCCCCACCGCGCGACCATGTAGCGGGCCAGCAGAACCGCCTGGTCGTCGGGCAGAAGGTTCACCGGGTTTTCATCGCCGCGAATGGCCCACAGCAACACAGGCACGCTGAGCAGGCCGGCGTTATTGATCGCCTCTACGCGACGGTCGAGCCGCTGAAAAAATTCCGGGTTGATGCTGATTTTTTCCCTGCCGTCGAACGCCTTGTTGCCCTCGGCGTCGCCGTCCGACGCGCCGCGCCAACTCGTGGCCACCCACTGCACGGCGGTGAAGCCCTGCCGCTTGCGTTCGCTCAAATAATGTTTCCAGTCGAACTCGTTCGACTTGAGCGGGCCGTTCCACGCGGTGTCGGCCATCCAGAAAAACGGTGTGCTGTCCTCGTGCACGAAGTGGGTGCGGTCGCGCGACACACGGATCGGGCCGTGTTGGCTAAAGGCATTGCCGCCCAGCGGCGCGGTGCAGCGGAACGCGCCGGAGAGATTGTGCAGGCCTCGGTTCTCCTCGTCCGAACAGGTGATGTGAAACGTCCATTTGCCGGCGAGATCCGGCAGGAAGCGAATCTTCCAGTCGTTGCCGCCGTCCCAAAAGCCGTCGACCTCGTATTGCTCGTCGGCGGGCGAGGTGAAGACGGCCTTGAGTTGCACGTCCTGTATCGGGTTGTCGTACGCCTTGAGACTGACCAGCTCACCCTGGAAGCGCGTCCACTTGGGCAGGAGCGGCAGGGTCTCCTGCGCCGACGCGATCGCGGCGGCGAGGCACAGGCCAAGTAGGCTGAGTCGCGGAGCCATCCTGCCGGCAAAAGAGAGTTTTGGAGTGAAACGCATGTTATGGTGTCAGGAACCGGCGCAACGATGTCAGAAACCGGCCCAAAGCGCAAACGCGGTTGGCCAAGCTGGCCAAGCGGCGTGAAACCTGTAGATTGCCGCGCGAAACATTGAAGCACGAGTCATCCATACCAGCGCGGCCGCTGCTTGGCCGGCGGCAGTGAGTGGCCCATTAGGATAATGATACATATAAAGTGCAGGCGGGGAACAACCCGGGCGTTTACGCTTATTGAACTGCTCGTGGTCATCGCGATCATTGCGATTCTGGCAGGATTGCTTTTGCCGGCCTTGGCCAAGGCGAAAAGCAAAGGGCAGCACACGGTCTGCCTGTCCAATCTCAAGCAACTTGACCTGGCTTGGATTCTTTATGCCGGGGATTTTGATGACAACTTGGTATGGAACGACCTGACGTCAAACGGCAGCGGATGGGTGCGCGGCATCATCGATTACAATCCCGGCAACCCGCACAACACGAACCTCAAGGGATTGATGGATCCGAAATATGCCAAGCTGGCGCGCTACACCCAGTCGCCCGGCATCTACCGTTGCCCGGCAGACAAAAGCACGGTGAAAACTCGTGGGAAAACAATGTCCAGAGTTCGGAGTGTGTCGCTCAGTCAGGCCATGAATTCCCGAAATGACTGGCTGAGTTTCATCACCAAAAAACAGTATCATGTCTTTCGGAAATTATCCGACATCAACGTGATGGGAGCGTCCAATGCCTATAACTTCATCAACGAACACCCGGACAGTATCAACTTCGGGGATCTGGCCGTGGCGATGAATGACGGAGTCGCATCCACCCGCATTTACATCATTGATTATCCCGCCAGCAACCACAACGGGGCAGGCACACTTTCCTTTGCTGACGGTCACGCGGAACCTCACAAGTGGCACGATGAACGCACGACGCCACCCGTGACGAACAAGTCAATGCGGCTGGTTGTTCCCTCAGCCCACAACAAGGACATGATCTTCATGTCGAGCAAGGCCTCAATTGCCAAGCGACGCTAATCATGCTAATCACGGTGCATTGAAGCACGAGTCATCCATCCCAGCGCGGCCGCTGCTTGGCCGGCGGCAGTTTTTGGTGAACTCCGGCATGGGGCTGGGCGGGATCGCGCTTGGCCAACTGCTCGGCGCCCGGGCGGCCAAGCCGCCGTTCCGGCCGGACATAGTGCCGGCCCGACCGTATGCCGCCCGACACGCGCACGCACGGCCCAAGGCGCAGCAGGTACTGGTGATTTTCTGCTCCGGGGCGTGCAGCCAGATTGACACCTTCGACCACAAGCCGGAGCTCATCCGGCGCCACGGCCAATCCCTGCCGGGAGCCGGCAGCCTCGTCACCTTTCAGGGCAAACAGGGAAGCCTGAACCGGAGCCCATGGGCGTTCCGGCCGTACGGTCAAAGCGGCAAACAGATCTCCGATCTCGTTCCGCACATCGGGCAGATGGCGGACGAGTTGTGCTTCATTCACTCGCTCACCGGCAAGACGAACACGCACGGCCCGGGCGAAAACTACATGTGCACCGGCTACACGCTGGAGGGGTTCCCGAGCATGGGAGCGTGGACCAGTTACGCGCTGGGCAGCGAGAACGACAACCTCCCGGCATACGTCGCCATCCCCGACCCGCGCGGCACGCCCCAGTCGAGCGTCAACTGCTGGGGAGCCGGTTTTCTGCCGGCGGCATTCCAGGGGACGGCCTTCAACGCCGCCGAGCCGATCAACAACCTTGCGCGCCCGGAAACCATTTCGCGCACCACCGACGAGGCGACTCGCGCCTTTCTCCGGCGGATGAATCAGCGCCATCTCCGGCGTTACCCGGGTGAGTCGGAACTTGCGGCGCGCATCGCCAGCCACGAGTTGGCGGCGCGCATGCAGATGAGCGTGCCGGAGGTGAGCGACATTTCCTCCGAGCCGGCGCACGTGCTGCGGGCCTACGGCGCGGACGACTCGCAAAATCCGCTCAAGGCCGCCTTCGCCCGGAACTGCATCCTCGCGCGGCGACTCGTCGAGCAAGGCGTGCGCTTCGTGCAACTCTTCAACGGCGCCTACCAAACCGGCGGCGAGGGGGTCAGCAACTGGGACGGCCACAAGGTGCTCAAGGAACAATACGCCAAGCACGGCCCGGTGCTCGACCAGCCGGTGGCCGCGCTGCTGGCCGACATGAAACAGCGCGGCCTGCTGGAGCAGACGCTCGTCGTCTGGTGCACGGAGTTCGGCCGGATGCCGACCTTTCAGGCCGGGGCAAGCGGGCGCGACCACAACCCGGACGGCTTCACCGCGTGGCTGGCCGGAGCCGGTGTGAAGCGCGGCCACACCCACGGTGCCACGGATGATTTCAGCTACAAGGCGGTGAAGGATGTCGCCACGGTGCACGACTTCCACGCGACGATCCTGCACCTGTTGGGGTTGGAGCATGAGCGGCTTACTTTTTACCACAACGGGCTTGAACGCCGACTGACCGACGTGGCAGGCGAGGTCATCGAGGGAGTCTTGGCGTAGGTTTTTGCGATGAGAATTGGATTGGCATTGGTGCTGATTTTCCCGCTTGCGACGTGGGGCGGGCATTGGTCGTTGAAGCCGGTGCGGAGGCCGGTTCCCCCGGCGCTTGGCCAGGCGCAGCGACCAGCGAACGCCGTCGATTCATTTGTGTTCGCCAAGCTTGCCAAGGGGGGCCTTGCCCCGTCCCGCCTGGCCGGGCGGCCGGTGCTCATCCGCCGGCTCCACCTCGTCATGCTGGGGATGCACCCCTCGCCCGGGGAGGTTGCGGCATTTGTGAACGATCCGCAGCCGGACGCCTGGGAGCGGTTGGTTGATCGCGTGCTGGACGATCCCCGGCTCGGCGAACGCTGGGCGCAGCATTGGCTCGATGTCATTCGCTACGCCGAGACGCACGGATTCGAGACCAACCAGGAGCGACCGAACGCCTGGCCGTTCCGCGACTGGGTGGTGGACGCCCTCAATCACGACCTGCCGTACGACCAGTTCGTGCGCGGGCAACTGGCCGGCGACGCCCTTGGCAGCGGCACCGGCACCGGCTTTCTCGTCGCGGGGCCGTACGATCTCGTCAAGAGCCAGGACATCAACCTCACGCTGATGCAGCGGCAGAATGAACTCGACGGCATGATCAACACCACCGGCACCACGTTCCTCGGGCTGACGCTGGGGTGCGCGCGTTGTCACGATCACAAGTTCGACCCGGTGACCCAGCGCGACTACTACTCGCTGCAGGCCATCTTCGCCGGGGTGAACCACGCGGAACGGATGATCGACCAAAAACGCGATCCCGCTCTCGCGATGGAACAGGCTGCCTTGGAGAGTCGGGTTGACTCGGCAAAAAAAGAGCTGACGCTGCTCGAGGCGGGGATTCCGCGTTTCAAGCCGCCGGTGAACGCGCGGGGCAATGAGGAAATTTTCGAGCCGGTGCCGGCCCGGTTTATCCGCTTCAACATCGCACGCGCCAACCGAGCCGAGCCGTGCGTTGATGAACTCGAGATTTTCGCGGAGGGCAAAAATGTCGCGTTGGCCAGCGCCGGGGCCAGGGCAACTGCCTCCGGCGTGTACCTCGACGGCGGCAACCCGATCCACCAACTCGCGCTTGTCAACGACGGCCGGTACGGGAACTCGCGGAGCTGGATCGCAAACAGCAGCACCAACGCCTGGGTGCAAATCGAGTTGGCCAAACCGGCGACCATCGGCCGCATCAAATGGGCGCGCGACCGCGAAGGCCGCTACAACGATCGGCTGGCCGTCGAGTACACATTTGAAGTCGCGACGGAGCCCGGCCAATGGCGGACCGTTGCCAACTCCGCCGACAGGCCGCCGACCGGCGACGGGACACAAACCAAGCTCGAGTATTTGTTGGCCCACCTGAAAGGCGAGGAGGCAACAAAAGTCAGGCAGTTGGCCAAGCGCCTGGCCGGTGACGAGCAGCGCCTGGGCGAAATCCATGCCGCGATGCGGCGCACGGTTTACGCAGGCACCTTCCGCCAGCCAGAGGTGACCCATGTGCTGCACCGTGGCGACCCGTTGGCCAAGCGGGCCGAAGTCGGGCCGGACGGCATCGGTGCGCTTGGCGGTGCGCTTGGCCTGGCCCCCAACGCGCCCGAGCAGCAGCGGCGACTCAAGCTGGCGCAATGGATCACGACCCCGGACAACCCGCTCACGGCGCGGGTGATCGTCAACCGGCTTTGGAAGCACCACTTCGGCACCGGCCTCGCCGCGACACTCAACGATCTCGGCGTGAACGGAGTCCGCCCCACGCACCCGGAACTGCTCGACTGGCTGGCGGCGGAACTGGTCTCGTCCGGCTGGTCGCTCAAGCGGATTCACCGGCTGATCCTGACCTCCCGCGCCTGGCGGCAATCGAGCCAGCCGCGCAAAGAGGCGCTCGCCGTCGATGGCGGCAGCCGGTTTCTGTGGCGCTTCCCGCCGCGCCGACTCGAGGCCGAGGTGATTCGCGACAACATTCTGCTGGCCACCGGCACGCTGGATTCGCGAATGGGCGGCCCGGGCTTTAGCGGCTTCCGGGTCGAGGCGGAAAATGTCCGCCACTATCACCCCAAGGAAAGCTACGGCCCGGCCGACTGGCGGCGAATGCTTTACATGACAAAAGTGCGGCAGGAACGGGAGCCGACATTCGGCGTGTTCGACTGCCCGGACTTCAACCAGACCGTGCCCAGTCGCAGCCGCTCGACCACCCCGCTGCAGTCACTGAGCCTGCTCAACAGCCCGTTCGTGCTGCAACAGGCCGGCTTGTTGGCCAAACGGCTCCGGCACGAGTCGGGCGCAGACAGCCGCGCTCAAGTGGCACGCGCCTGCCAACTCGCGCTTGGCCGCGAACCCACCCGCGAGGAGCTCGCCGACGCAAGCGGGCTGGTTGCCGAACACACGCTGGAAGCCTTCTGCCGCGCCCTGTTCAACGCCAACGAGTTCCTGTTCCTGCCCTGAAACAGGCGAGCCTGGTTTTAGCGCTCTCCATGTAACGCGGCAGCGGCCGATTGTCGGGAAGCCCTGTGGAATCACAGCCACTTGGCCAAGCTTTTGACCTACTCATCAAATCCGGCTTGAAGTTGAACAGGAGGAGGATGAGTCTTCCGCCCGTGATTCTGAAATTTCAATTCGCATATCTAACCTGCCGGACAGCATTCCTGCTTGCCCCCTTGCTTGCCGCCCCGGCCCTTGGCCAGGAGGCGTCGAACATTGATTCCTTCGAGGCAGCAACGGTTTCACTTGGGTTCCCATCA
>DQOE01000404.1 GCA_015658765.1 Verrucomicrobiota bacterium
AGAAGAATGGTCGCCCGGGCGTAAGGGATGCTGGGATCGTTTTGTTCCACGTTTTCCGCTTTCAACAGCGCGGCGATTGCCGCTTCGGGCTGGCCCGCCTGGTTGCGGGCGAGGCCAAGGTTGTACCACGCGCGCGAATGGCGTGGATTCAATTGCACCGCCTTGACCAGCGAGGGTGCGGTTTTATCCGTCTGCCCGGTTTCGTTCCAGGCGAGTGCCAGTTTGTAGTGGTACTCCGCTTCGTTGGGTTCAAGTCGGATGGCTTCCTTCAGGGCATCAATCGCTTCATTGGTGCGGTCCATCATGCTCAACGCAACGGCAAACTCGTGCCGCAACGGCGCGGAATAGCTGTCCAGCTCGATTGCCCAGCGGAAGTACTGCTCCGCCTCTTTGAACTCGTCACGGTCGAGATGGTACACGGCTTTTTGCAGCGCGCCGGTGGGCATGTCGACGTTGTAGGCCAGCTTGCGGAGCAGGTCCTCCCCGGCTCTTGATTTTGGGTCAACCCGGTTCCGGGGACCGGTTTTCGATAGGGGGTCAATCTGGTCACGCAACGTCCACGCCGCGTCCACCCGTACCTTGCGGATTGGATCGTCCAGCAGTTTGCCGATGGCGGCATCGACTTGGGGGTTGTTTTGTTGCGTGAGCGGGCCTAGGGCGCGGGCGGTTGTGCCGCGAAGCAGCGCGTTCGTGTGGGTGAGGTTGCCAAGAAGCAGGGTCGTGACCTCGGGATCATACGACCACGGATAGAGCAACTCGGTGGCGACAGCCTTCCAGAATGGGGTCTTTTCCTCCCGCAACAGTTGCAGCAAATTATCCCGTGAACCCGTCGCGCCCTCCCTCGCCAGTGCGATCGTGCGGGCGCGTTTTCGCGTCGGCCGATCCATGCGCGGGCCGTACCATTTCTCGACAGCGGCAACGGCCCAGTCGGTGTCCTTGTCTGCGTGGCATCGGTTGCACGCATTGGGGATGCCGTGTTCCTTTGTGAGCAACGGATCGGGAATGGTGAAACCGTGGTCGCGCCGTGGGTCGCGCTGCATGTAGGTGGTCTGCGGCATGTGGCAGTTCACGCACTGGCCGCCCTCGCCGTTCAGCTTGTGATGCGTATGGGTGGGTGGATCAATTTTCGGGCTGTTGGGGTACGTGCCGGTGTGGCAGCGCATGCAGAGCGCATTTCCCGGTTGCAGTATCTTGGCGGAATGCGGCTCGTGGCAGTCCATGCAGCGCACGCCGGCGTGGTGCATTTTGCTGCTGAGAAAAGAGGTGAGCACGTAATTCTCATCCCGGACCTGGCCGTCCGCATGGTAAATTTCCGACGCGTCGGGAATGACATGCGAGAAGTGGTCGAGATACCGGTCGCCTGGTTGGAAGTCCCCCGTCAACTCCGTACGGCGCGAGTGGCATTTGCCGCAGGCCGCGAGCCATTGTGTGCTGTCGAACTTGCGCAGCGTCGGGTCGCTGTCGGTAGTCCCGGCGAACTCCTTCCGCCAGTCAACGTGCGCCTTCATCGGCCCGTGACAGGCCTCGCAGCCGACGCTCATCTCGGCCATCGCCGTGCGGTACGAATCGGTCGCCTCGTCGTAATTCTTTCGCAGCCGCGTGTTGTGGCATGAGGCGCACTGCGTGTTCCAGTTCATGCCGCGCCCGGTCCAGTGCCCCCACTCACCGGCTTGACGATCCTCATCTCCAAACACGTTGAACCACTCGTTTTTGTGGGGGTCATGCGCGAGATCCACCGCTTGCAAAAGCCCCCGGGGGAACTTGACCAGATATTGCCGGAGCGGTGTTTCGCCGATGACACGCTCAACCTCGAAGGATTCCTTCTTGCCGGACAACCCCAAGGTGGCGATCAGAAAACGATCCCCCTCTGAAGTGATGTCGGAGGTCAGTGACGGATGCTTGAATTCGCGCGAAGGGTCAAATGCCTCGCGATCCATCTTCGGGTCGGGGAGCCGCTCGGCCAACTGGTGGTCCGACCCCAACCAGAGGTCGTAGGATGCCTGGTGACACTCACGGCAACTCTTTGAGCCGGCATATTGGGAAAACGCTTTTGCCTGTTCCTCGGGTTGCCAATGCGCTGTTTCATTCCCCGTTCCGGGTGTTTTTGATTTTGTTTCGGGTGTATTTTCGGGGACAGAAGGTGTTTTTTCCTTGATAACAGCCCAAGTCACCGTCGCTGCGGCAATGATGGCAACAGCGAAACTAAACACTTTCAACTTCTGCCCATGGCATGAAGCAGCTTTATTTTCACCCTTCTGGTGGGGCTTAACCGGCTTTGTTTTTCTGGAAACCATCCGGAGATAGTGTAGAGTCTGCGAAAAGAGGGATCAATCACCGTTGGCCTAGTTGCAGTTGGTGATTATATGTTGAGTTCGTAGAGGGCGCCATCGACCTTTACTTTGCGGCGCCTCGGCTTGCTTGGCCAGGCGGGTGGCTTCATTTGGCCCTGCCATTGTTTAAGCTTGGCCTGCAACATCTTCAGAATCTCCGGCTTGGCCAAGGCCAGGTTTTTTGTTTCGCCAATGTCGTTCTCGAGATCAAAAAGCCACACGTGATCGTGGGTCTGAACCATCTTCCATTGCCCAAGCCGAACGGCCTTGTTCGGGCCGTTGCTCCAGAAGAGCGCCTCGTGCGGTGCGGTTTTGATCTCGCCGTTGAGGTGGGGGAATAGGTTGAC
>DQOE01000099.1 GCA_015658765.1 Verrucomicrobiota bacterium
CACTTAATCCAAATACCGGAACCAACAACCAGGCTGGAACCATCCGCCAGAAATTATTCGATGAAATGAGCATGCCGCTCAGGCGACAGTAGCCCATTCCTTTTTTCTGTCCACACTATTGCGAATCATCCACGGGGCTTGAGCCTTTTTTGATTGCGGACAAGCCCGGCGAAATGCAACCTGCCGCCACATCCAACAGGTCAAATCATCTCCCAACTCGATGACCCCGACTCAACAAACCAGGCAACCAAGCCCGATGCGCTTGGCCAAGCTCCCTCTCCAAGCGGGAGAGGGCCGGGGAGAGGGAGAAAACAAACGACAACTCAAGCCCCTTGTAACGGCAGGAGATGCCTTGGCCAGTCGAACTCACCAATCCCACACATGAAAAAAACCAACATCACTCGAAACCACCTCACATTTTTGGCAGCGGCCATCCTCTGCTGCCTGTTCGCCGCCGATGCCGCCGACGGCAAGCTGCGCATCATGGTCTTTGGCGCGCACCCCGACGACTGCGAACTCAAGGCCGGCGGTGTCGCCGCCATGTGGGCCAAGCTGGGGCACAAGGTGAAATTCGTCTCCACCACCAACGGCGACATCGGCCACGCCATCATGGCCGGCGGGCAGTTGGCCAAGCGGCGCACGCGCGAGGTCAAGGCGGCCGCCAAGATTCTCGGCATCGAGTCGCACGTGATGGACAACCACGACGGCGAACTCATGCCCACCCTCGAAAACCGCAAGGCGCTGACCCGACTGATCCGCGACTGGAAAGCCGACATCGTCATGGGCCACCGCCCCAACGACTACCACCCGGATCACCGCTACACCGGCGTGCTGATGCAGGACGCCGCCTTCATGGTCACCGTCAGCAACTTCGCCCCGGACACCCCGCAACTGAACAAAAATCCGGTGTTCCTCTACCTGTCCGATTACTTCAAAAAACCGAACCCGTTCGCCCCGGATCTCGTCGTTGGGATCGACGACGTCGTCGAGCAGAAAGCGGAGGCGCTCTGGACACTCCAGTCGCAGATCGAGAGCTTTTGGTCAGCGCGAAACTTCGAGACCGTCATTCCCGTGCCCACTGATCCCGCCAAGCGCGCGGCCAAAAAACGTGAGTTCACCCAGGCCTTCGGCCGCCGCACCCGTGGCACCGCCGACCGTTTCCGGGAAAAACTCATCGAGCTTTACGGCGAGAAAAAAGGCCGCAGCATCCAGCACGCCGAAGCCTTCGAGCTTTGCGAATACGGCCGCCAACCCAGCCCCGCCGAACTCAAAAAACTATTCCCGTTCTTCGGGGAGAATTAGGCAACATAGCCAAACGTAGTGGCAAGACGGGTGAAGAATTGAAAGCTGAAGGGAAATGAAACCGAGGCCAAGCGCGGCGTTTACGCTCATCGAGTTGCTGGTGGTGATTGCCATCATCGCCATTCTGGCCGGGATGCTGTTGCCGGCCTTGGCCAAGGCGAAGGCCAAGGCGCACGGCATCCACTGTCTCGGCAACGTCAAGCAGTTGAGCCTGGGCTGGACGCTGTACGCGGACGATCACGAGGGGAAATACGTCAACAACCACGGCCGCGACCAAACCCGCGAACAGCGGAACAACTGGGCCAACAACGTCCTCGACTGGGAAGACAGCCCGGACAACACCAACCGCCTCGCGCTCACCTCGTCGCTGCTCTCGCCGTACATGGGCGACACGATCGAGATTTTCAAATGTCCGTCCGATAAAAGCCGCGCCAAGAACGGCACCCGGAACCGGAGTTACTCGATGAACCATCTCGTCGGCGATCCCGGCCCGTTGCTCGACCAATTCAACCCCGGCTACGTCCAGTTCATCAACGACGGGCAGCTTCGGCAGGCGTCAACGGTTTTTGTTTTTCTCGGCGAACATCCCGACACCATCAACGACGGCTATTACATGAACCGCTTTCACGAATACAAGTGGGGCAACCTGCCGGCGTCCTACCACGACGGCGCGACAGCCCTCTCCTACGCCGACGGCCACGCAGCGACGCATCGCTGGAAGGTCACCGGCGAGCACGGCACGGTCCGCCCGCCGGTGCAGGGAGCCGTCGGCGGCATCGTTCCCGCCAAGCCGCGAACCGATTTCCAGTGGATTATCGACCACTCCAGCGTGTTGAAGTAGAGGGTACAAAATGAAAACGAAACCAAACCGTGCGTTTACACTGATTGAACTGCTGGTGGTGATTGCGATCATCGCCATCCTGGCCGCCCTGCTGCTGCCCGCCCTGGCCAAGGCGCAATATTCCGGCAAACGGACTGTCTGCATCAACAACATCAAGCAACAATATCTTTCGCAAGTGATGTACAGCGCCGACAACGGCGGGAGGTTCCCCAAGCGCGCCAGCCAGATCAGCCCGGATTATCATCGTTGGAACGGCAACAAGGCCAGTGTTGTCGATGTCATGCGCGGTTCTTATGTGCCCAACCGCTGGGTTTTAATCTGCCCCATCACGTCCAAGTCGTTTGGTGACAAGTGGCCAACCTATGCCCATCCGGCCGGCGGGGAGCCCGGGGGATATGGGGGCTGGGACACCGGCATGGATCTCAAACCTCCAAGGCCCGCAGCTCATGTGTACGTGACCTATATGTGGCTGGCCAACTTCCACATGCGAACCTATTTCAACGGGGAGAGAGCATGGCCAAAAAACGATTCCGAGTGCGACAGCAACCGGGCCTTCATCACCCACCGCATCAGTGACAGTGCTGGAAGCGTTGTTTGGGATGTCGGACACATGGGCGCATTTAACGCGGGAGCCAATGGCCGGCCCTTCTTCTCGTTTTCGCTTGCCCCGGATCAACCTGTCGGCATGGCCGATGGCAGCCTGGTGATCCATAACCGCCATCAGGTCAGGAAACGGGCGCTCGGCGCCCACGGAGGAAGCACAACCTACTATTATTGATCTGCATTACGCCACGGCGTCAAAACGCGCGTGGAATCTTAGGCCAAAAAAGGATAACTTTCTCTTATGGATTCATCCGAAAAGTTGAACGTGGCGCTGCTTGGCCTTGGCCGGGCCGGGCGGTTTCATATCCAGAGCATCCAGTCGATACCGGGGATCAACCTCCGCTGCGTCGTCGATGTGGACGAACCCTTGGCCAGGCGTTTGGCCAAGGAGTTGGAGTGCGACTACTCGACCGACGCCGATGGGCCGCTTGGCCAAGCGGACGTTGACGCGGTGATCGTCGCGTCACCGACGCATGAGCATTACGCGCAAATCCAGGCCGCGCTCGAGGCCGGCAAGCCGGTCTTCACCGAGAAACCGCTTGGCAGCAGCCTCGAGGAAATCGACACCTGCTTCGGCTTGGCCAAGCGCAGTGGGTTGCCGCTGTTCGTCGGCTTCAACCGCCGGTTCGACCCGTCCTTCTCCAGCCTGGCACACGGAGTGAAGGAGGGACAGGTCGGCGTGCTGCAGATGCTGCGCGTCACCTCCCGCGACTCGCCGCTGCCGACCATGGATTACATCAGCACGTCGCATGGCATCTTTCACGACTGCATCGTTCACGACTTCGACATGCTGCGCTTCATCACCGGCGTGGATCCGGTGGAGATCTACTCGGTCGGCAGCAGTTTTGTGGAGGGAATCGGCGCGCTGGGCGACCTGGACAATGTTCTTGTCGCGCTCAGGTACGACAATGGGATGATTGCCAGCATCGACGTGAACCGGTTTGCGTCCTACGGGTACGACCAGCGGATCGAGGCTTTTGGCAGCAAGGGAATGCTGCAGGCCGAGAACCGGTCGCCGGTCTCCACGGTGCTGTCGAGCGGCGATGGGCTGCTGCGGCCGACGATTGAGCACTCGTTCCCGACCCGCTACCGGGAGGCGTACCGGCAGGAGTTGGTGGCCTTCAGCGACTGTTTGCGGGAGGGTGCGCCGATGCCGGTCACGCACGAGGATGTTCGGATAAGTTTCATCCTCTCGGAGCTGGGGGAACAATCCCACCGTGAAGCCAAGCCGCTCCGCGTGACTGATCATCCTGCGCTCCAGAAGTTGCCATAGTGTGGGCCAGAATCCCTTGGAGTTTCGCAGGCGTACTAGTTTGCACACCAAACCGGGTTTGGTGTATTACACGGGTCAACCTGAACATTATTGGCCGAGGAGACAAGACAATGAACCACCACCGCGCGCTACGAGCTTCGACCGATACGGGACTGACCATCTTCCTCATCATGATCGTCGGAGTCGTCCTCTGGACGACCGATGAGATGCTCGGCTGGAATCTTCTGCCCGATTGGATCGATAAGTACGCACAGCTTCTTGTCATCATCTTCTCGATCCTTGCGGCCTTCGCGGTTGTGATCAGCGTTATGTGCAGCTTCGCCGTCATGGCAGAATCCACTGCGGAGAAGTCGGGCATCGGCGCTCCCGCGTTTTCACGGCGTGCCAAGCTGATCATTGCTGCCGGAATCCTGGTAGCGTTCGGAATCATGTTCGGTCTGCACAAGGTGGATCAGTATCGTGCCGGCAGTAGGGCTGAAGCGGAAAAGCAGAGGATCAGTGCGAGATATGACGAGGTCCGGACAGGCCTGCAAAACCTGATTCCCGCGACCATCGCTCTGTTCTCACCCGAAGCGAAGCAGTTTCTCACCGGCAAGCCATCGCCCGATGGAGACGAAGCGATTGCCCGCCTCCTCACCGCGATCCAGGTATCGACGCCATTCGATCCGGCGGTCAGCATCATGGTCGCGGCTCAGTCGCCCTACACGCACTGTGTGATCACCACACTCCCGGAACGGCAGCGCCAGACCCAGACGGGCGACTGGAAATACCTGAGCCGTAAATACCTCACCGGCTTTCCATCGGACTGGGAGCGAAACGCGATACAAGCCGGATTCACAGGGAAAGAGATGAGCGTTCCCCCCGGGAAGTCCGGTGTCTTCATCAACACACACCTGCCGAGCAGTTGGGGGACACTCTCGCATGGGGACCGAGTCACCGGAATCGTGATGTTACAGGGGTCAATGTGAGGAGCAGCCAACAAGATGCGTGCAGGCTCTTTCACGCTGTCGCGGGAAAAGCCTGATGCACGGCGTTGGACTCATGAAGATGAGAAGAAGAAACAAGATGCTTATTGCAGTGCTTGCAGGAGTGCTGGGCTATTCTGCATCCTACTGCGTTCTCCGTTGCACCAAGTTTCTTGTTCGGCGTGAGTGGCTGGAAATTTATCCCCACTCCGAGACTCACGAGCGGACAATCTACGCGTCCGACGTCGGACACGGGAGCTATTTCGATGTCAATTTCAAACCCAAGAGGGATTCCTTTCCTGTTTTTTAC